>CALMIW010000344.1 GCA_937864275.1 uncultured Dehalococcoidia bacterium | reverse complement strand
AGGCGGGCGGAGTCGCCGCTCACGGGTGGAGTCACGCCGGGACGGGATGCCTCGGTTGTCCCACCGTTCGGCGCCGCCGAGGTTGTCCGCTGCCCGTTTGCGTAGCCGTTTCCGTTTCCGTTGCCATTCGGACGGTAGCCGTTCGCCGGAGCGGCACGGCCCCCACTCGGCGCAGCTTCGCCCGGCGCCTGGTCCATTCGCGGCCTCCGCTTCGGCGCTTCCACCTGCCATTGCTCTGCGATGAATCCCACGGCCGAGCCCTCGGCCGCGTCGTAGGGAGCGGCCTTGCGTACATTGAGGCCAACCCGGTCGCCGCGGTCGCGCACTTCGATCGAGCACACGAGCACGCGGCCCTCTGCCCAGATCTCCTCGCCAGTCAGTTCGATCGTGTCGTTCCAGACCGTCAGTTCCACCGTCCCCGAGAGGTCCTCCAAGTCGACGACATAGAACTTCCGCCCGTCCCGAGTCACCCGTGCCTGCACGCGGTTCACCAGCCCGCCAACGGTCACGGTCTGGCCCTTGAGCTCCATCGTGATCTCGGAGATCTGGTGCGTGGTGAACCGGGCGACGTCGGTTGCGACCGGCTTGAAGGGGTGATCCGAGACGTACACCCCGAGCAACTCCTTCTCCCAGGCCAGCATGTCCTCTTTGCGCGCCGGCGAAGGTTCCAGTTCCAGCGCCGGGAGCGGCGTATCCACCTGGCTCCCGAAGAGGTCGAACATCGTGGACTGCCCGCTCTCGCGGAGCTCCCGTTCTCGCTTCGCCAGGCCCACCAGCCGCTCGGCATTCATCACCAGCGTCCCGCGGTCGTGACCCATCAGGTCGAACGCGCCGCACCGCGCCAGGTGTTCGATGGCCCGTGAGTTCGCCGCGCTGAGGTCGGCGCGCTTGCAGAAGTCTTCGATATCCCGGTAGGGGCCGTCTTTCTCGCGCGTCGCGATGATCCCTTCGACCGCCGCCGAACCGACGTTTTTCACCACGCCCATGCCGAAACGGATCGCCAGCGCTCCGTCCTGCCGCCGCTCGACGCTGAAGTTGTCCATGCTGGTGTTCACATCGGGCGGGAGCACTTCGATCCCGAGCTTCGAACACTCTGCAACCGCGGCAGCCACGCGTGCGTGCGTGTCCGGCGCGTTCTTCGAAAGCTGCAGCAGCGCGGTCATGTACTGGACCGGGTAGTTCGCTTTCAGCCAGGCTGTCTGGTAGGCGATGTGGCCGTAGCACCAGCTGTGCGCCTTGTTGAACGCGTACCCGGCGAACGGCTCGATGAGGTCGAAGACCGCCGTCGCGTCGGCCTCGGTGTAGCCTTTCGCCATCGCCCCGGCAACGAAGCGCCCCCGCTCCTCCACCATGATCTCGGCCTTCTTCTTGCCCATGGCCTTCCGCATGATGTCGGCCTGGCCGAGCGAGTACCCCGCGAACAACCGGGCGATAAGGAGCACCTGGTCCTGGTAGACGATGACGCCGTAGGTCTCGTCCAGCACCTCCGCGAGGGCCGGGTGGGGGTACGAAATCGGGATCTTGCCGTGCTTCGAATCGATGAAGCGAGGGATCTGCTGCATCGGCCCGGGGCGGTACAGCGCCACCATGGCGCACAGGTCCGAGATATTCGTAGGCTGGAGGTCCTGCACGTACCGCCGCATCCCGGCCGATTCAAGCTGGAATACGCCGAACGTCTCGCCCTTGCCCAGCATCTCCATCGTCTTCGCGTCGCCATCGGCGATGTGCACGATGTCGATCTCTTCGCCCGCCGTGTCCTTGATGAGGTCCACCGCGCGCTGCAGGATCGTCAGGTTCGAAAGGCCCAGGAAGTCCATCTTCAGCAGGCCGATCTTCGCGACCTGCTCCATCGCGAACTGCGTCGTCGGGATGCTGTCTTCGTCGCCCTTGTTCGGCCGTTGCAGCGGTACATGGTCGATGAGAGGGTCCCGCGAGATCACCACCCCGGCGGCGTGCGTGCTCGCGTGGCGGGAAACGCCTTCCAGCTTCTTCGCCGTGTCCAGCAGCCGCCGCACCTTCGGGTCGGCCTCGTAGATGTCCTTCATCTCCTGCGATTGCTCGAGCGCGTCGCTGAGGGTGATGTGGAGGACTTCCGGCACGAGCCGTGCCACCCGGTCGGTCTCCGCATAGGAGATGCCCAGGGCGCGGCCGACGTCGCGAATCGCCGCTTTCGCGCCCAGCGTCCCGAAGGTGATGATCTGCGCCACCCGGTCCTTGCCGTACCGCTCGTAGGCGAACCGGATCATCTCGTCCCGCCGGTCGTCGGCGAAGTCGAAGTCGACGTCCGGCGTCTCGCGCCGTTCGAGGTTCAGGAAGCGCTCGAACACCAGCCGGTTCTCCACCGGGTCGATATCGGTGACTTTGAGGACGTAGAGCACGAGCGAAGCCGCCGCCGAACCGCGCACGCCCATCTTGATCCCCGCCTTGCGGGCGAAGTCGCCGATCTCTTTCACCACGTACATGTAGTCGGTGAAGCCGGTTTGCTTGAGCACGTCGAGTTCGTAGTTGAGCCGTTGCTCCAGTTCGGGCGTGACTTCGCTAAAGCGTTCGTGCAGGCCCCGGTAGCACAGCTCTTTCAGGTAGTCGTCGCTCGTCCGTCCGGCGGGTATCGGCGGCTCCGGGAGCAGCTGGCGGTCGAAGTGGAGGTCGCGGTCGCATTCGTTCGCCACCAGCATCGTGTTGCTCAGGAACTCGGGGTTGTCCGGGAAGAGCGTGCGCATTTCGTCTTCGCTCTTTACCCAGTAGCCCTGGCCGTCGAACTTGTAGCGCCCCGATTGCTCGACGGTCGCGTTCGTGCCGATGCAGAGCAGCACGTCGTGCGCTTCCGCCTCGTCGGGCATCGTGAAGTGGCTGTCGTTCGTCGCCACCACCTTGATGCCCATCTCCCGGCCGATGTCGGCGATCACCGGGTTCAAGCGCGTGAACTTCTCGTCGCCGTGGTCCTGCACTTCCAGGTAGTAGTGTCCGTCGAACACCTCGCGGTAGTACCTCGCCACCGCCATCGCCCCTTCGCGGTCGCCTTCCTGGATGCGCCGGTGGAACTCGGCCGAAGGGCACGCCGAAAGCACCGTGATGCCTTCGCTATGCTTCTCGATGAGTTCGCGGTCGATGCGGGGCTTGTAGTAGTACCCCTCGAGGTTCGCCTTCGTCGTCAGCGCGATGAGGTTCTTGTAGCCCGTCATGTTCCGGGCGAGCATCACCAGGTGGTACGGCGAACTGTCGCCACGCTCCCGCGAATGGCGGCTCCCCGGGGCCACGTACGCCTCCAGCCCGATGATCGGCTTGATCCCGCGGGCCGTGGCTTCCCGGTAGAAATCGATTGCTCCGTAGAGCGCGCCGTGGTCCGTCATCGCCACGGCTTCCTGTCCGAGCGCCTTCACCCGGTCCATCAACGGCGCCACCTTGGACATGCCGTCGAGCAGGGAATACTCGGTATGAGTGTGTAGATGAGTGAACATATCGGGGGGCCAAGTCTACACCCGCCACGGCCACCGGGCACTCGATCTTATGCCGAAAAACGCCCCACTTCCCGTCGCACCATCTTCCCCATGACAGCGGCCGTGGAGCGGCCGCTGGAGGCTCCCTCCCGCGCGCTCCGGGCAGGTGTGAGCTGCTTCATCCTTTCTGGTTGAGGGACGCATCACACTGGAATGTCCAACCCCACGGAGGAGACACACCAGGTGACCACTGCAACTCCCACCGCCGCCGCCAACTCCAGCGAGGCCCTCGTCGAGCGCCTCTTCACGGCCGCGAACGCCGCCTTCGACATCTACACCACATACCTCGGCGAACGTCTCGGGCTCTACCGCGCGCTCGCCGCTCGCGGGCCGCTCTCGCCCCGCGAGCTCGCCGAAGCCACCAGCATCGACGAGCGCTACGCCCGTGAGTGGCTGGAACCGCCGGCGACCACCGGGTTCCTGCCGCACGAAGGCGGGCCGTTCGTGCTGCCCGAAGACCACGCCGCCGTCCTCGCCCATCGGGACCACCCCAGCTACTTCGCGCCGCTCGCCCGCATGATGGTCGCGGCCGCCGGCCAGCTCCCATCGCTCGTCTCCGCCTTCGGCACCGGCGACGGTATCGGCTGGGAGGAGTACGGCCTGGACATCATCGAGGGGCAGTCCGAGCTCAACCGCCCGATGTTCATCCATCAGCTTGGCCAGGAGATCCTGCCGGCGCTCCCGGCGGTCCACGCCCGGCTCTCCCGCCCGGGCGCTCGCGTAGCCGAGGTCGGCTTCGGCGGCGGCTGGGCGTCGATCGGTATCGCCCGGGCCTACCCCGGCGTCACGGTCGAAGGCTTCGACCCCGATGTCGAGTCCGTCCGCATCGCGACGGAAAACGCCGTCGGGGCCGGGCTCTCCAGCCGTATCGCCTTCCACGGCATCGACGGAGCGACGGCGGCTGAGTCCGACAGGACGTTCGACCTCGTCTGCGCCTTCGAGTGCATCCACGATATGGCGAACCCGGTCGGCGTCCTTGCTTCGATGCGCCGGCTCGCCGGCAGCGAGGGTTCCGTCCTCGTGATGGATGAACGCGTCGCCGACCACTTCACGGGCCAGGGCGACGAGGTCGAGAAGTTCATGTACGGCTGGAGCGTGACCGCGTGCCTCCCGAACGGCCGCGCCGAATATCCCTCGGCCGCCACAGGCACGGTCCTGCGGACCCCTGTCCTCGAGGGCTACGCCCGGAAGGCCGGATTCGCCGGGGTCGAAGTGCTGCCCATCGAGAACGACTTTTTCAAGTTCTACCTCCTGAAGTAGCCGTCTCGAAGGAACCCGCGCCAGACAGAAAGCGCCGCGGCGGATTTCCGCCGCGGCGCTCTTCGCCGTCCGTCCTGCGCAGCTGTCCTTAGGAGTAGGCGAACTCCGGGCCGTCCAGGTTGATGGCCGGGAGTTCGTCCTTCTCTTTCCAGTAGTCCTGCGTGTGCTGCCACTCCGGCTTGGAGCCTCGCTTCGGCAGCTTGTCCATCGCCCGCATCAGGTAACCGGGGTTGAAGTTCTCCGGATCGATCCAGGGCAGCAGTTCCATGTCCTTGTCTTCGGGGCGCAGCGCGACTTGCACCTGCTTCGCCCCGCGCTTCTCCATGTGCGCCAACAGCCGGCAGACGAAGTCCGCCATCAGGTCGGCGCGCAACGTCCAGCTCGCGCGGAAGTAACCGAAGACCCAGAGCATGTTCGGCACACCGGTGAACATCATCCCGCGGTAGGTCACCGTCTGGGAGAAGTCCAGCGGCGTGCCGTCGATCTCGAAGTCGATGTCGCCGAGCACGTTCATGTTGAAGCCGGTCGCCGTCACGATGATGTCGGCTTCCAGTTCCTCACCCGACTTCAAACGGATGCCGCGCGGCGTGAAGGTCTCGATCTCGTCCGTTACGACGGAAGCTTTGCCCGCCGTGATGCCCTTGAAGATGTCTCCGTCGGGCACGAACGCAATGCGCTGGCGCCAGGGCCGGTAGTGCGGAGTGAAGTGCGTCTCGACATCGAAATCCGGCCCCAGGTAGGCCCGCACCATGCCGATGAGCTCGCGCTTCACCGTTTCCGGGTCCTCAAACGATCGCTTGGTGAACGCCGCCTGGTCGTGCAGGATCTTCCGCCGCACGATCTCGTGGATCCACGTCTCGTCGATTTCCAGTTCCCGCAGCGTGTCCGCCAGGTCGTTCACGTTCCGGCCGGGAATGAAGTACGTCGGGGATCGCTGCAACATCGTGACGTGTCCGCACTCGTTCGCGATGGCCGGGATCAGCGTCGCGGCCGTCGCTCCCGAGCCGATCACGACCACTCTCTTGCCCGCATAGTCCAGGTCCTGCGGCCACGACTGCGGGTGCACGATGCGCCCCTGAAAGGTGTCCATCCCGGGCCACTCGGGCGTGTAGCCCTCGGAGTGCCGGTAGTAGCCCTGGCACATCCAGAGGAAGTTCGCGGTGAATCGCTTCGTCTCTCCAGTGTCGGTGCGGGTCGCCTCGATGAGCCAGCGCTTCTCGGCGGTCGACCATTTCGCAGACACGATCTTGTGGTTGTAACGGATGTACTGGCGGAGGTCGTTCTCCTCGATGACCTCGCCCATGTACTTCAGGATCTCCTCGGCGGTCGCGATGGGCGCGCTCGTCCACGGCTTGAAGCGGTAGCCGAAGGTGTAGAGGTCGCTGTCGGAGCGGATGCCGGGGTAGCGGTGCGTCCACCACGTGCCGCCGAAGCTGTCCAGCGCTTCCAGGACGACGAAGCTCGTGCCCGGCCGCTGCTGGGTCAGGTGGTAGGCCGCCCCGACGCCGGAGATGCCTGCCCCGACGATGAGGACGTCAAAATTCTCGGTCTGTGCTTCTCCCGGCTTGGTCAGCGGTTCGGCTGTGGTCATGAAACACCCCCTGTGTTGCAGCGACCGTAAGCATCGAGACGGCCGCCGCTATGCGCATCACATCTTCACGCATCGGACATTTTCCGTGCGCCACTGCTGTTATTCCGCCGTGGACGCGGCGTTGCAATGCCCGGTAGATCCAGTTCGCCTGGCCAGAAGGGCCACGCCGCGCGGGGGCGGCGGTTCTTTCGAAGAACGCGATCTTTTCCGGCGCCCCCGCCCTCAGTGCCTCGGGTTCCAAGTCCGGCCCGTTTCCGCTTTCCCGTTCCCGGTTACACTGGCGATGTGACCCAACCCCGTCAGTACGCAGCCGCCGGTGTCGACCTCGCGACCCGCAGCAAGTTCGCGAAAACGCTTCCCGGCATCCTCGCCCAGGCACGCCGGCCCGAAGTCCTCAGCGATGCCGGACCCTTTTCCGGCCTGTTCCGCCTCGGCGAGAAGTACCGCGACCCGGTCCTCTCCGCCAGTGCCGACGGTATCGGCACGAAGGTGAAGCTCCAGCTCGCCGCCAACCGTCTCGACCTCTGCGGCTTCGACATCATCGGCCACAGCGTGAACGACATCATGGCCTGCGGCGCCGAGCCCTTGTTCTTCCTGGACTACATCGCCGGCAACGGGCTCACGAACGAGCAAAAGCACAGCCTCGTCGAAGGCGTCGCCCGCGCCTGTGCCGAAGCCAACTGCGCGCTCCTCGGCGGCGAAACCGCCGACATGCCGGATGTCTACCCGCCCGGGGAGTTCGACCTCGCGGGATTCATCGTCGGCGTCGTTGAACGCGACAAGATCATCGACGGCTCGAAGGTCGCGGTCGGCGACGTGCTCCTCGGCATCCCGAGTTCCGGCCTCCACACCAACGGCTTCTCGCTCGCCCGGCCGGCCCTGAACATCTGCAACGGGGAGCCAGTCGAAGAGACCAGGACGCGGATCGCGGAAAGGCCGGCACTCCTCGGCGGCCGCTCCATCGAGGAAGCCCTGCTCGAAACCCACCGGCCGTACTACAAGCTCGTCAGCCCGGTCATGGAAAAGGTCCACGGCATGGCCCACATCACCGGCGGCGGCTACGTCGAGAACGTGCCTCGTATCCTCCCGGCAGGCGTTACCGCGTCGTTCGATACCGCCGCCTGGCCGGTTCTCCCGATCTTCCAGCTCATCCAGCAGCGCGGCGAGATTTCGAGCGAGGAGATGTACGAGGTCTTCAACATGGGCATCGGGCTCGTCCTCATGGTCTCGCCCGATGACGCCGAAGCGGTCCGTGACGCCATCCCGGAAGCCCTCACCATCGGCGCGATCCGGGAGTGGACCGGCCGTCCGGTCGAACTCAAGGGGATCTGACAAGTTCGAATTGCGAGCCACGAACCGTGGCGAGGCTGCGAACCGAGAGGGCATCCATGAATGCAGAAGAAGTGCGCTTCCTTTACGGGTATGACCGGTGGGCCACGAAACGAGTGCTCGGGGTGCTCGATGGCCTCGACGAGGCGGTGTGGACGCGGCAGAACGCGGTGGGAGATATGAGCCTTGGCGCCGTCCTGGTGCATCAGCTTGGCGCCGCCCAACGCTGGCGCGTGGCGTTCCAGACACAGGGAGAACAGGAAGGACCGAAGCCGGAAGACGAGGCCCTGCTTTCGGTGGACGAACTCCAACGACGCTGGACCGCCGAGTGGGCAGAAGTCGACGCCTGGCTAGCCGCTATGACGGACGGGTTCGTCGGGGCGGTGTTTGACGGGGTACCCGTATGGCAAATGCTGGTCCACGTGATGAACCACGGGACCCAGCACCGCGCCGAAGCGGCTGCGCTGCTGACCGCTCAGGGCCGTTCTCCCGGCGAGCTCGACATGATCAACTACGCGGAAGAAATCGCGGCGACATGAGGCATCGTGCCTTGCACTCCAGCCCCGGGTTCATCCTCTGTGAGCCGGACGATCGTCGTCCCAGTTGAGTTTCCGGCTAACTGGTTCTCTCCGATCTTGTTCTCGGTCTGCGGTATCGGGCGGGGTCTACCCGCCGGAGACTTCGATGGCGGCGCGCAGCCCGCTTTCAATCGCACCCTGGATCCACGCGTGCGCCAGCGACGCGTGTTCGCCGGCGAAGTGCAGGCGCCCCGCGGGTTCGATGATGTGCGAATAGAGGTGCGTCTGCTGGCCGGGGTCGAACAGCGCGAACGCTCCGCCGGCGAACTCGTCGTCGTGCCAGACCTTGCTCGCCCCGACTTCGAACTGATCGCGGATCTCGGGGTGGAGTTGGGCGATGTTCTCGATTGCCTGCGAGATGCGGTCCGCCGGCGAAAGCGATCCCCAGCGGTGGGCGTCTTCGCCCCAGGTGTAACTCGCCAGCAAGGCGCCGCGTCCGGTTTCGCGCCCGTGGTCCGGGTAGTACACCGTCCGCACCGGCATGTCGGTCACCGAGCCGCCGCCGAAGATCCCGTCGTTCGTCTCCCAGAACCGGCTCCGCGTTTGCAGCACGATTTTCGTCGAGGCGTCGTAGTACAGCTGGCGGATGGCGCGCTGCTTCCCCCTCGAAAGCGGCGGGGAGATCTCGATGTGCCGCAGCACGGAGAAGGGAAGCGTCACGATGGCGTGGTTCGCTCGCAGCAGGTTCCGGCCTGCCGCGTTCTGGTATTGGATCGTCACCCCTTCGCTGTCCTGGGCGATGCTCGTCACCTTCGAGCCGAAGCGGATGTGCGGCCACAGTTCCGGGAGGAACGACTTCGGCAGCCGGTCCATCCCTCCCACGATCGAGACGACGTCCGTGAACCAGTCGCCCGCCTCCTCGCGCAGGATTTCCATGATCGCGCTGTTCAGGAACGGCTCCATGTGGAACATCAGGCAGTAGAGCTCGATCGCCCCTTGCGACCAGCCGCGGTCCTCCAGGAACTCCCAGAGCGAGAACTGGTCGATCTCCTGTGCGATCTCGGCCCAGGCTTCGTCGCCCCCTGCCCGGATGCGTTCCAGCAACGGCTGGATCGTTTCGGCCCAGCGGTCGCCGATGGCCCTGGCCATCTCCACGTCGTTCAGTTCGAACCGAAGCGCATGGTGCTCGTTGCGGAACTCCCCGAGGCGCACCTTCTCACCGTGGAGCATCACCCAGGCGTTCGGGTTGCCCATCGTGAACGGCCGCGTCTCCAGTCCAAATTTGTTCACATAATGCAACGTCAGGTCGTGTGCCCGCGGGATGCGCATGGCTCCCGCCTCGGCGTAGAGGCCGTCCGAGAACGGCTCCCGCAACGTTTGCACGCGGCCGCCCACCCGCTGCTGTGCCTCGAGCACAGTCACGGCGTAGCCCGCGTGGAGCAACTCCGTCGCGGCTACCAGTCCCGCCATACCCGCGCCGATCACGGCGACGCTCTCGCCCTCCGCCGCGCGCGGGAGCCCTTGCCCGAGGGCCTCGCGGATCCGTGCCTGCGTGATCACGCCGCAAGCATACTCGCTGCCGGCTCAGCGCCGGGTGCTAGACTCGCGCCCATGGCTTTCGAACTTTCGGCATCCGTCGTGCTTTGGCGCGGCGATGAGATCCTGGTAATGAAGCGCGCGGGTGGGTTCTCGGCGGGTGGCTGGTTCATCCCTGGCGGCCATGTCGAACAGGGCGAGCGCCCCGCCGAATCCGCCGCCCGCGAGGTGTTCGAAGAGGCGGGCATCAGTCTCCCTGGCGAGTTGCTGGAGCTCGTCGACATCATGTCCTACGAGACCGGCGGAGGAACCGCCCACACCATCATCTACAACGGCCTCTGCGCCCCGGGCGCCGAGGCTGCGATCAACGAGGAGCACCTCTACCACCGCTGGATGACGCCGGAAGCCTACATTGCCCGCTTCCTCGATGAGCCGATGCTGCGCGCCCGCGGCGCCAGCGAAGCAGCCATCACGCTCGCGAACGAAGTCGCGCGGGTTGTCCGGGCGGCCGTGGCCGCCAGGCGCACCTGAATCAGGTTCCATATTCAAGGTTGTCGCTAAAGCTTGAATATGCGCGCCCATCCGGCCGGCGCGGCACCGGTCGCGAAGGACGTGATACGCGAGTGTCGCCCTCAGCACTGGCGAGGCCTCGTTCCAGCGTCACGAACGCCTCGATCAGTTCCGGCGCCTCGAAGGCGCGGTTGCGCCGCCCGACTTTGATCGGGCTCAGGATCCTGGC
>CALMIW010000343.1 GCA_937864275.1 uncultured Dehalococcoidia bacterium | reverse complement strand
CGCGCGGCGCGCCCCAACGCCACCACCCACCAAGTAGGCACTCATGGAACACGGCAACACCCGACGCCTCGTCCTGCGCACCAACGATCTCACCTGGCGTTCCGTCGGCGACGAAGTGGTGGTGCTCGACCTCGGCGCATCTGCGTACTTCACGCTGAACGGCAGCGCGGCCACCCTGTGGCCGGCACTGGTCGAAGGAACGACCGTCCCCGATCTCGAACTGCTTCTTCGCACCACCTACGACATCGACGAACAGACTGCAGCCGCGGACGTCGCTGCGTTCGTGGCAGACCTCTCGAAGCAGGGCATGCTCGCGAGCGACGTCTGATCGACATGGTCAGGGTGCCCTCACGCCGGACCATCGGCACCGTTGCGCGCACCCCGCCCCGCGAACTGGCCGATGGGCTCGTCGTCGCGACGCTCGGCGCAGCGGCTGAACTCCTCCTGCGCTGCAGGGTCGGCCTCCCCCGGCTCTGCCGGCTGTTCCGGGTCCGCCTCGACCTCTCCGGCTCCAGCGATCCGCGCGACCCAGAGCCCTTGCCGGCCTGGGCCGCCGCACGCCTGCGCTCGACCCGGCGTGTGATGCGGCACTGGCCGGTCGATGGGCCCTGCCTCCGGCACAGCCTGGTCCTCGGGTTCCGGCTGCGGGGACTCGAACCGAGCCTGCGCATCGGCGTCCGGTCCGGGTCGGCAGGCCCCGTCGCGCACGCCTGGATCGAAGTAGCCGGACAGAGCCTCGACCCGGCGAGTGCCGGCTATGAACCCTTCTGAGCTGCGGCCGATCAGCCGATGGACAGCCCCAACGCCTCGAGCCACATGGCCGCAGCGACGGCGAACCACACGGCCAACAGCTCATCCATGTCGATCGGTCCGCCCGACAGGAGACGATCGACGCTCGTTCGGGCCGCAGCTACGTCGATCAGACCGCCCAGCCGGTCGAGCGACTCGTCGGCGCACGTACGGAGCAACTCGGCATCCGAGCGCAGCAACCCACGGACGAAGGCAGGCGACATCGACACCTTGTCGGTCCGGCGGTGGGTGGTCGTCGGCAGGTCGTCGGCGAGCGCGTCACGAAGCACTCGCCGTGTGAGCCCGTCGCGCAGCTTGAGCTCGGGCGAGAGCGACGTGGTGAGCTCCACCAGCCGCGGGTTCATGAACGGGTGGCGACTCACCACCCCGTGGGTGGTCCCGAGCACGTGCAGCGCCTCGAACGCGGCGCTCCACGGAGCCGTCGTCAGGCGATCGATGTGCGCCTCGCGTTCGGTCAGCCGCGAAGGAGCGGACGCGACATCCAGCTCGTCCGCCAGGGATGGCAGCAGGAAACCCCGGTGCGGCGGAGGGCTGACGAACGACCGGCCCCACCTGCGCCGGAGGCTCGCCCGGAGCAGACCCGGCGCCGAGTAGGGCGTGCCGACGGCGACCTGGCGCACTCCGCGCCACACGGCACCGTAGCGGGGCGCCGCCCAAGCATCGGCCAGTACCGGTTCGGCATATGCGCGGTAGCTGTCGAGGAAGGTCGGGCCGCTGTTCGCCGACAGCAGAAGTGCCTCTCGGGACCAATCACCCCACCGCGCCGCCAACGCTCGATCGAGCAAGCCGTCGAACCCGTGTGACAACACCGAATCGCCGTCGAACCCGTCGAGCATCACGTCGGCCCCGGCTTGACGAGCCAGATCGAACAACCCCTCCGTGAGGAAGAAGTTCGGGCCCATCCATGGCGACGGGAGATGCACGGAGAACGAACGGAGTGCTTGCAACGGGCCGGCAGAGTCGCCGGCACGCTCGAGATGTGGCCCACCGAGATCTTCGGTCACCGCAGCGATGAACGAACCCTCATCGCACTCGGGAACACCAGGAAACCGATTCGACAGGGTGACGAGACCGGCCGCCCCGTTCCGCGCTGCCAGGACGGCGACCGACGAACTGTCCATCCCACCGCTCAGCTGGACAGCCGGGCGCGAAGCGCCCGCCAGACAGGACCGGACGGAGCCGACCAACAGCGATCGCAACTCCTCCGACGCATCGGCAGCCGACGTCACCAGCGGCCGCTCAGCGGTGATGCGCCAATACGTGTGATGACGAACGGCGCCGTCCAATGACAACTCGGCGATCGACGCGGGCGGCACCTGCCGGATGTCCCGAAAGGCCGTCGCCGCCGCGTCGCCGTGCTCAGCCACCATCAGGGCCGCCACGACCCGGCGATCGAGAACACCCGGTTCATCGACCAACTCGCGGACCATCGCGATCGAGGACGACACCATCAAGACGCGACCGGGCGAGCATCCGACGTAACACGGCGCCTGTCCGAAGTGATCGCGAATCGCGAGGACGCGGCGATCCCGTCGGCGAACCGTGACTCCGGCGAAGGCCCCGCACGCACGCTGGGCCGCCGCTGCCAACCGATCGACGCTCATCTCGCCCGAGCCCGACAGTGGCTCCACCGGGAACTGCCCGATACCGGCGATCAACGTGTCCCGCCTTCCCTCCAGACCCGAGGGCCGACCGAGAACGACCACGCCGAGCTCGGCATCGATCGACAGCTCGTGCCCGCTCAGATGCTCTTGCTCGGCGTTATGCGACGCGAGGACCCGGGCGACGTGATCGATCTGCCCCGGTTCCGCCACCAGTACGAACGCGAAATCGGTCACGGCGAGGATTCGACCACCTCGAAGACGGCGGCGACCACGGCCGGCAGATCGGTGAGGTCCGCCGTTCGGACCAGCCTCCACGCCCTCGCGGCCGACATCACGGACGCCACCCGATCGAGGTGCACCGAAGGATCGTGCATGGCGTAGCCGAGCAACAGCGAGCCCCAGGTGTGCCGAACGAGACCGTGGACCGCCTCGGCGGTGGTGGCCGGCACGACCGCCACGCGATCGCCCTGCTCGATCAGGAAGATGTGGGCGAGCGGCGCTCCCTGGCGTTCGAAGGCGTCGTCCACTGCGATCGCACGCTTGTCGAGGCCCTCGAACGCGACGGACGACGGGTAGTCCTCCGGAAACCGTGCCAGCGACGAGGGCCACAGGCGCAGTTCGGGATGCGTCGGAACCAGCTCGAGCCGTTCGAGGTCGATCACCGACAGGTCGTCGCCCCACACGGTGCAGCCGTGATCGATCATCGCTCGGGCGATCGTCGACTTGCCGGCACCGCAGTCGCCGGCGAACAGGCAGGCGACGTTTGCGATCCGCGCAGCGCTGGCATGCAGACACAGCACACGGCGGTGCAAGTGCAACCACACCGCGAGGATCGGGCCCACCAACGCAGTGGACAGCTCGGCGTCGCTCACCCCGTCGCCGGGCTCCACCCACACTCGATCGGCATCGACCCAGAAGACGCAGACATCAGGGATCCGGTGCACCACCCCAGAGACGGCAACTCCGGGACGCACACGTGCGACCCGGAGGGACGGCCGCGTCGTCGCGCACACTGGTCGAACTCGGGTGAGCTCGACCTCGGATTCGATCAACTCACCGCACAGCCGGTACGTCGGCATGCGACGAAACGATCACGGGATGACGTAGTTCGACGACCCGTTCGAGTTGACCGACGGGCCGCCCGGCTGACCGAAGAAGATCGTGTCCTGCGGCTGATTGGTGTTGAACGCCTGCGTGACTTCGGCGAGCGTGCCGATCTTGGTGATTCGAGGTGACTCGTACATGGTTCCGCCTTCTCTTCCGCTCGAAGTGAGAGCCATTGTAAACATCGAGGTAGCGCGGCGCAAGGCGCGAGCGCAGCTCAGGCACCATCGTCCGAACCACCGAGATAGGCGTCCGCCTGCAAGTTGAACAGCCGTTCGTACAGGCCCCTCCGGGACATCAGTTGGTCGTGGGTTCCCTGCTCCACGACGCGACCTGCGTCGAGAACCACGATCCGGTCGGCGGACCGCACCGTCGAGAACCGGTGTGAGATCACCAACACCGTCCGACCCGCGTACAACTCACGCAGACTCTCGAACAGGTCCGCCTCGCTCTGTGCGTCGAGCGACGCCGTCGGTTCGTCCAGGATCAGGAACGGAGCATCACGGAAGAACGCCCGCGCCATCGCCACACGCTGCCACTGACCGATCGACAGGTCCGTTCCGCCGAAGTACTGAGCACCCAACTGGGTGTCCAGCCCCTTGCGAAGGCCCACCAACAGCTCGTCGGCGGACGCCTTTCGCGCCGCGAGCAACACGTCGTCGTCGGTGGACGAGACACCAGCCCGGCCGAGTGACACGTTCTCACGAGCGGACAGCAGGTACTTGGCGTAGTCCTGGAAGATCACCCCGATCTGCTCCCGTGCCTGCCTCGCGTCGAACTCCGTGAGATCCCGGCCGTCCCACCGGATGACCCCGCTTGCCGGCGCGTACAAACCGGCCAGGAGCTTGGCGAGCGTCGTCTTGCCCGACCCGTTCGCCCCGACGAGCGCGACCATCTCGCCACGCCTGATCACGAACGACACGTCGTCGACGACCGACTCGGATCTGCTCGGATACCGAAAGCTCACACGATCGACTTCGATGAGTTCGAACGCCTCCGGAACGTCGGCGCCACTCGACTCTTCGGGGAGCGATGCGATCATCTCGACGAACCCGCTGAAGTCCTCGATGAAGAGCGAGCTCTCGTACAACGAACCCGCACTACCGGCGAACACCGTGAGCCGTTGCGAGAAGAGCAGGATCGCCGTGACCGCAGCGCCGGCTTCCGGCAGCCCCAGCCGCCCGCTCGAGACGAACCACACCAGCAGACCGATGACACCTGCGTTGAGCACGGCCACCGCTACCGCCCCGAAGAGCGCCAACCGCAGGCGACGCCTGAGCAGACCCCGCAAGTCGTCGATGCGCTCCTGGAACTCGGCGTACTGCCGCGCTCGCAGCGGCGGGGCCAGCCCGAAGGCACGCGCCGCGCCCGCCTCCTCCTTCCGGGACAACACCATCCCGAGGTA
>CALMIW010000342.1 GCA_937864275.1 uncultured Dehalococcoidia bacterium | reverse complement strand
CTGGTCGATCAACGTCACCAGTGGCTGGCACGAGCAGGAGTTCGGGATGTTCGGCGCCGGTCTCGTCCCCCACGACGAACGGTACGAACGCGCCGCCGAGTTCATCCAGGTCCTCCGCGGCGCCTGGGAGCACGAGGAGTTCAGCTTCCACGGGAAGTACTACGACGTGAAGGACCTCCGCATCGACCCGCCGCCGTTTTCCCGGAGTCTCCGCGTGTGGCAGGGCGGCAAGAGCCTGGCCGCCCGCCTAATGGCTGCGGAACAGAGCGACTGGATGTTCCTCAACGGCAGCCCGCCCGAGAAGGCGCGCGAGATCATCGAATCGGTACGAGCGCTGGCGGCCGCCCGCGGCCGCACTGTCCGCTTCGCCCTCTACGCCATCCCGCTCTGCCGCGAAACAGACGCGGAAGCCGAAGCGGCCATCGCCGGCATGGCCGCGGCGATCGACCCTGAACGCGTGTCCGCCCGCCGGCAGCGAGTCTCCGGAGCGCAGGGCATGTGGCAGGAGAGCGACGATCCGCTCACGAAGCTGGACTCAAACGAGGGCTACGCCAGCCGCCTCATCGGCTCTCCGGCCACCATCCTCCGCCGGATGCGCGAGTTCCACGAGCTCGGCATCGACTGCTTCCACCTCACCCTCCACGATGACCTCTTCAACCGCGAGGTCCTCCCCCGCGCTCAGACGGGGGACTGGTAGCGCGAGGACCGCAGATCCTCGACGTGGCGCCCATTCCCCACTCCCGCTACCATTCCGTCGCTATACATCGCGCAGTTCCTATAATGCGCGCCAATACCTCTGGAGTTCCCCGAATGGCATTCACTGTCGACTCATCGAAGTTCAAGTACAGCTCCGACCTCGCCGCCGGCGTGAAGGGCAAGCGCGTCCTCATCTCCGGCGCCGGCAAGGACAATGGCCTCGGCCAGTCGTTCGCCCTCGCGGCCGGCCTCAACGGCGCCGCCAGCGTCGCCGTCCACTTCCACAGCTCCTACGACGACGGCCTCGACCTCGTTGACTTCCTCAAGGGCCAGGGCGTCAACGCCTTCCCGCTCCAGGCCGACGTCACCAACATGGGCGACCTCTGGGCCACCCGCACCTACGTCATCGACAAGATGGGCGGCATCCCGAACCTCGTCATCTGCAACTCCGGCCTCACCGAGAAGGGCTATTCCTTCGGCCGCTCCCTGCGCGAAGTCGAAGGCGAATCCACCGCGATGCGCCGCGCCCGCGTCCGCCAGGCCTTCATCAACAACCTCGCCGAAACGCGCGCGGTCCTCGATACGAAGATTGACGGCTTCATGGCCATGACCCACCTCTGGTCCGGCGAGGCCGTCTACGCGAACGAGCCCCTCGAGATCGTCTACATCTCCTCGCGCCAGTCGATCGACCCCGGCGCGAGCGTCCCCGGCTACGCCGTCGCCAACTGGGCGGTGCTCCAGCTCCCGCAGGTCCTGGAAGTCAACCTCGGCAAGGCGTCGAGCCTGATCACCGCCTACTCCGTCATGTACCCGTTCGTCCGCACCGGCATGACCAACGAGTACGCCGAGAACCCGAAGGTCTTCGGCCGCTGGCAGCCCCGCATGCTGGAGACGTACGAAGCCGCCGAGGCGTTCATGCAACTCCTCGCCCAGCCGAACGACGTCACCCGGGGCGGCATGTTCGAAGTGATGGTCGAGCCCGAGCCTTCCAGGGGCGAAAAGGGCGTGAAGGTCACCTGGCAACAGGTGAAGTTCAACGTCAGCGAGACCCCGGTCGCCACCGTCTCGCCGCTCAC
>CALMIW010000341.1 GCA_937864275.1 uncultured Dehalococcoidia bacterium | reverse complement strand
AGAGGCGCAGGGGCGCGGTGAGTTCGGGTTCGATGTATTGCTGGGGTGTGTGTGGTGCTGTGGCTGTCACGCGCGAAAGCCTACGGTTTCCGGGGTATGCGCGCCAAAGGCATGGCCAAGAACCGAACCGGGCCCGGCGCGTAGAATCACGCCCACAAGCCACACCCAAGGAGCATTCAATGTCACTCAACGGACGCGTCGCGCTGGTCACCGGCGGAGGCCGGGGCATCGGGAAGGCCATTTCGCTCGCCCTCGCGGAAGACGGCGCCACCATCGCCGTGAACTACCGTCGGGACGAAGACGCCGCGAAAGAGACGGTCGCGGAGATCGAGAAGGCGGGCGGCAAGGCGAAGGCCTACGCGGCCTCGGTCGAGGACTGGGACCAGGACCAGGCGATGGTCGAGCAGATCATCGCGGACTTCGGCGCCATCGACATCCTCATCAATAACGCCGGAATCGCGAGCCGCGGCCAGGGCGTCGTCGAGACGGACCCGGCCGAGATGGAGCGCGTCGTCCGCACGCACGCCTTCGGGCCGCACAACCTCTCGAAGCTGGTGCTCCCCTCGATGCGGACGCGCCCCCGCGGCGACATCATCATGATTTCGAGCGTCGCGGCCCGGGGCCTGGGGCCGAACGGCGGGCCTTACAACATGGGCAAGGCGGCGATGGAAGCCCTGGCGATGACGCTGTTCAAGGAGGAGCGCCGCTACAACGTCCGCGTGAACGTAGTGCGCCCGGGCCTGACGGAGACCGAGATGGGGAGCCGGCTGGCGCGCGCGACGCAGGGGGTCCAGAGCATGCGGGATATCGACGCACGGTCGCCGTTCGGGCGCGTGGCCCAGCCGGAGGATGTCGCGAACGTCGTGCGCTACCTGGTCAGCGACGGCGCGTTTTACCTGACCGGCCAGACGATCGAAGTGGATGGCGGAGGGATGGCGGCGCTTCCGAACCGGTAGGGCAATTTCGGATTTCGGATTTCGGATTTCGGATTGGAGGCGTTCGGGTGGACGAGCAGGAGTTCAAGGAGCGGACAATCCGCCTTGGTCTTAACGTCATCGCGCTCAGCCGTAGCGTCACGAGAGACATCGCGAGTGACGTGCTGGTCCGCCAGGTGATTCGCTCGGCCACCTCGGTGGGTTCGAATTACCACGCAGCCTGCCGGGCCAGGTCCGATTCCGAGATGCTGGCGAAGCTCGCGATCGTCGAAGAGGAAGCCGATGAGACGATGTTCTGGCTTCAGATGCTCATGCGGGCGGGTGCGGTGCCAGATTCCAAGGCGAAACCGTTGGAGGCGGAAGCTGACGAGATCCTCCGGATAACGGTGGCGTCGATTCGAACCATCCGGGCTCGCATCAAGCGGGGCGACGGCCGGACGCAGGTCCCTTCCCGGCAGTCTACCGTCGCGCCGCGGCCAATCCGAAATCCCGAAATCCGAGATCCGAAATGATCACGCCCGAGTTGATGGGCACGTTCGCCGAAGTCGGGAAGGATCTGTACTGCCTCGGGCTTGTGTCGTCGCACGGGGGGAACCTCTCGGTGCGGGTTGGGCACGACATGTGGATTACGGGGACGGGGACGATGTTGGGGCGGCTGCGGGAGCGGCATATTTCGCTGGTGCGGCCGGATGGCGGGTACGAAGGCCCGCCGCCTTCGAGCGATACGCTCCTGCACTCGACGATTTACGCGCTCGGGGGCGCGCAGGCCGTGGTCCACGCGCACCCGCACCACGCGATCGCGATGACGTTCGAGGGAGAGCGGTTCGTGCCGCCGGACTTCGAGGGGCAGCACTTCCTGGAGGATGTGCCGATCATCGCGCAGGGCCCGAACCAGGTCGCACAGGTGGCCACAGCTCTGCAGGCGCGGCTCGTCGTTGTGCTCCAGGGGCACGGCGCCTATGCGCGGGGACAGACGCTCTGGGAGGCGCTCCACTGGATCACGGCGCTGGAAGAGAGCGCGCACATCGCCTGGTTGCGGCGGTAGTTCTGCCCGAACGGGCGGAAAACCATCGGCGAAGCGGCATCCCGGGATGCCGACGGATAGCGCACGCTGTCTGCGATCACCGGCGATCGAGGACCCGATGGCTCCTGAACCCCCCGATGAACTGTCTGCCGTCCCGGCCCCGGGGATGGCCGGCACGGGCACGGGCCGCCCCGGGGTCGGCCTGAAGCTGCTCGCCGGCCTGATCGTCGCGGCCCTGGTGGCCGGCGGGATCGCCGGCGGGATTGTCGCCGCGGCGCTGGATGACGACGACGGCCTCGCGCCCGGCAACGGAGCGCCGCCGGCTTTCCCGGACATCCCGACGATGATCGAAGACCTGCGCCAGTCGGTCGTGACCATCGACGTCGTCCGCCGGATCAGCGAAGGGCCACGGACAATCACGGAAGAGGGCGCGGGCACGGGCATCGTCCTGACGGAGGACGGGCTGATAGCAACGAACGCCCACGTGGTGGCCGATGCAACCACAATCACGGTCACGTTCTCGGATGGCGAATCGGTACGGGCTGCCTTGTTGGGTATGGATGAGGGCGAAGATCTCGCCGTCCTCGAGGCGGACCGCGACGGCCTCTCGCCGATCACGTTTGGAGATTCGTCGGACCTGCGAGTGGGCGACCTGGTGGTGGCGGTTGGCAACGCGCTGGCGCTCGAGGGCGGCCCAACGGCCACGATGGGCATTGTTTCCGCGCTGAAACGCTCGGTGTACACCTCCGGGGGGAACATCCTGGAGGACCTGATCCAGACCGACGCCGCGATCAACGAAGGCGATTCCGGCGGGCCGCTGGTGGACCGGAACGGCGAGCTCGTCGGCATCAATTCAGCCGGGACGCTGACGGCGGAGAACATCGGGTTCGCCATCGCTATCGATACGGCGCTGCCGATCCTGGAGGCACTGGCGGACCGATCGCTGCGGTGAATGCGCCTACCAATCGTCTTTGGAATGTGCTCCAATACGCGCCTATCCAAGGTCCTGGAGAATGCCGCGATGGTCATGGCTGAAGAAAAAGTGGTGAGCCCATTCCTCGAAGGCAACTTCGCCCCGGTGCGCGAAGAGGTGCAGGCGGAGGACTTGCCGCTCATCGGCGAGCTGCCGGCCGGGCTCGAGGGCATGTTCGTCCGGACCGGGCCGAACCCGCAGTTCGACGTGATCAAGGGCTATCACTGGTTCGGCGGCGACGGCATGCTCCATGGCGTCCGCATCAAGGATGGGAAGGCGAGCTACCGGAACCGCTACGTGCGCACCTGGGCGTACGAGAAAGAGAAGGCGGCCGGCCGCGCGCTCTGGGGCAGCACGCTCGGAGCTCCTGAATTCGACAACCCAAACGGCCCGAGCCGGGGCAACACCGGGAACACGGCGCTCGTCTGGCACGACGGGAAGCTGATGACCCTGTGGGAGGCCGGCGACCCCCACATCGTGAAGCTCCCCGGGCTCGAGACGCCCGGGACCTACGACTACAACGGCAAGCTGATACATGCCTTCACTGCCCACCCCAAGGTAGATGAGAAGACCGGCGAAATGCTGTTCTTCGGCTACAACATGATGGGATTCGACATGGCGAAGGGCGGTGCGAAAGTGCCGTACCTCCAGTACTCGACGGTCTCTCCGGACGGGGAGATCACGATGACGACGCCGATCGACCTGCCGCGCGGCGTGATGATGCACGACTTCGCCGTGAGCGAGCACTACTCGATCTTCATGGACCTTCCGCTGGTGTTCGACATGCAGCGGGCGATGAAGGGCGAGAGCCCGCTGTATTTCAACCGCGACCTGCCCGCGCGCTTCGGCCTGTTGCCGCGCCATGCGCAGGGGAGCGAGGTGCGCTGGTTCGAAGCGCCTTCGTGCTACGTGTTCCACACGCTCAACGCCTTCGAACAGGGCGACGAGGTGATCCTCGATGCCTGCCGGATGGAGGATTTCGACATGGGCTCGCTGGATTCGACGACGGCGCCAACCCCGGAATCGCGCCGGATGATCCGCGAGGACTCGCAGCAGTCGCTCTACCGCTGGCGCTTCAACACGAAGACCGGCGACGTGAAAGAAGGGCCGCTCGACGACCAGCCGAGCGACTTCCCCCGCGTCCATGATTCACTCGTCGGGTACGAAGCGCGATTCGGCTACAACGCCCGCTTCGGCGGCCAGGCCGGGATGCCCGAGGCCGATGCGCTGATCAAGTACGACCTGCACACCGGCAAGAACAGGGTCCACCTTCATGGGCCGAATCGCTTCGGCGGCGAGGGCGTCTTCGTGCCCCGGCCAAACGCGAAGTCGGAGGACGACGGCTGGGTGGTGACCTACGTGTACGACGGCAACACCGGCGGAAGCGAGTTCGTGGTGGTGGACGCGCTGAACATGGAGGCGGCGCCGGTGGCGCGCGTCCAGTTGCCACAACGCGTCCCGTACGGTTTCCACGGCGCATGGATCAGCGAGGAGCGAATCCAGGCGCAGCGCTAAGGGCGGCTCTTTCGCCCGCTGCGGTGTAGTTGAGCAAACAGCTGCGCGAGATCGACTTCGAAATCGGAGAGGACGGGCCGGGCATCCAGGCGTTCGCTGGCCGCATATTCCCGCGGAAGCGCCCCCGGCTCCCAGACCGTCACCGTCTCTGTTTCGGGGTCGATCACCCAGAGGAGCCGCACGCCGGATCGCATGTAGTGAGCGATCTTGCGTTGCAAGCGCCCAGGCTTATCGGAGGGCGAGACGACCTCGATGGCGAAGTCCGGCAGGATTGCGACTGGCCCGTCGTCTGAATCAGCAGGGGCGTCTGGGAGCCGATCGGAAAGGGTGACCGATACATCGGGCAAGAAGACCCATTCTTCGTCTGGATACTCGTGCACCAGTTCGTTGTCGACGAAGCCCTCACCGGTCTGCTCGAGGTAGCCCAGGAGCAGGTGGATGAGCCAGGTTGTCATGCGGCTATGCTTTCGCCCGGGCATCGGCTTTTCGAAGACCTCCCCGTCCATGAGTTCGAGGTACGGCTTCGTCTCGGGGAGGGCGAGGAACTCCGCCAGCGTGGTACGCGTCTTCAGCACCATGTGCACAGTGTAGCAGTCGGAAGTGGCCGTCTCCTCGCGCCGCGGCGCCCCTTTGCGTGCCCTACTCCGCGAGGAACTCGCGTACCGCCGTGCTGAACGCGTCCGGCTGGTGGAGCGGCACCTGGTGGCCGGCCTCGGGGATTTCGATGAAGCGGCCGTTGGGCAGTCGCTGGACCATTTGCTCGGCGATTTCGCGCGAGAGCACCTTGCTCTTTTCGGCGCGGATGACGAGCGTCGGGCATTTGATGTGCTCGAGGCTTTCCCAGAGATATGGGATCTCGGCGATGGCGCCGCGGCCGGTGGCCTGGTGGATCGAGGGGTCGAAGCGGAAGACGAGGTTCCCGGTCGCTTCATCCAGCGTGAGCGAGGCGCCGACCTGGCGTTCCAGGAACTCCCTGGGCTTACCGGGGTAGAGGGTCGCGAAGTGCGCGAGCGCCTCCTCCTCGGTGGTGAAGCCTGGCGTCTTCTGGGCATCGCCGGTGCTGCGGCGGATGCCGCGCGCGCCCTGGTCGGCCATCTGGGGGCCCATGTCGGCGAGGACGAGGTGGTTCAGGCGGTGGCTGTGGTCGCGGGCGTAGGACATGGCGACGCGGCTGCCGATGCTGTGGGCGACGAGGTCGAACGACTCGAAGTCCATCTCTTCTACGAAGCCGCGGAGGTCCATGGCGAAGGCCCAGACGAGGTATCCGCCGGGTGCGTGCTCGCTTTCGCCGTGGCCGCGGAGGTCGGGCGCAAAGACCGAGTAGCGGTCCGTGAAGCGTTCGGCGATGTGCTCCCAGTAGCGGCCGTTGTTCATCAGCCCGTGAAGGAACACGACGGGGTCGTTCGCGACATCGCCCCAGCGCACGTAATGGTGGCGCAGGCCGTGAATCGTCAGGTAGCCGTCTTCGCCGGTGGCGTGGGGATGGGCGTCAGGAGCAGTCACGGAAGGGAGTATACGTGAAGTGGTACGCCCGGGGTCGTTCGAGGCCCGGGCGAAGGGGCCGGCAGCCTGCCGGCCCTCCGCTGGCGAAAACTTAGAAGGTGGGCGGAACGGACCGACGCTCCCAGGGGCCGCGCAGGCGAGCCTCCGCGGCCCCTGGGGTGGCCGCGTTGAGAGATCAGTTGCTGCAGGCAGAGGCCGCCACCGCGGTGTACATGCCGGCATTTCCCTGGGCCGCCGTGTGGAGAGTCATAGCCTCCATCATGTGTGGCGCTGCGGCCTGATTCACCATGTTGGCCGCTCCGCAAAGCCCATTGGGGGTCTCGCGTGGCCCCGAGGCCTCAGCACTGCTGAGACCGAGTCCGACGAGTCCGAGGGCGAATGCACCGAGTGCGCTGGCGATGATTTTGCGAAACACTTTCCTTCTCCTTGCGGGATGACCTCCCGCGTGGCTGGGGCCATCGCCGGAGCGGCTTTGCACGGCCGCACCGGGCGTGGCGACTCGTAACGGCCGCGCTCGAACCCGGTGGCAGTTCCTGGCTTTCCATTAGTAATTCCAATCTGCAGCAGGCTAAATCATGAATGCGCTGCCCCATCGCGGGACGAGTGATCGAATAGGCCTGCCCAGTAGGCCTGATAGGCCGTATCTGTGGATGGGCACTACGCCGTGAGCAAATAGAACGCCCAGGAGGAGATCAGCGGAGGCCGACCCGGGCCTGCTCGAGCCCGGGTCCCTGACCGCTTCGGTCAGCCGCGGCACACGGACTCGACGGCATACGCCGGCGATCCAGGCCCCGGCCAGTCTTCCACGGTGAGGGTGACCTGGAAGTTCTCGCCTTTGCCGAGACTGACCCCCTCATAGACGATGAGATCGTCGAACGGGAACATCGATGGCCACTGATCGTGGTCCATCACCCGACGGACCTTGACGATGTACTCCGCGCCAGCGGTGTCGGTGCCGGTGTACCGGGCGTTGTAGCGCATGATGGTGTGGCCGTCTGGTGTGGTGTACCAGACCATGTGGACTTCGCCGGTGAGCGTCAGCGTCAGCCCATTGCAAGGGTTCACCAGCGAAAGCGTCCATGGGAATCTCGTGTTGTTGGTGACCTCGGCGGAGGCGGACCTGGAGCCGAGCCCAAGGCTGGTGAGGCTGAGGATGAGCGCGAACACGGCGCCGACGATGAGTTTCCGAGACATTTTCTTCTCCTTGCGGGATGACCCTCCCGCGGGTAGGCGCCAGCGAGCCGGGGAGTGCCTTTTCGGCGCTCCCCGGGGGTGGCACGGGCGGATGGTCAGTTGGCGCGGAGGTCCACGACGTTTTCCTCGGGCTCGCCGAGACTGGCGAGGAGGCGGTTCCCGTCGACGATGGCTGCCAGGGCGGCTTCCGCCTCGGCGTCCGATGCGACCAACAGCACCGTGTCGAGCATGAGCGGTTCGCCCACCGCCAGACGGATGGCGTTCGCATCGACGATGCCGATCCGGAGCGCGTCCGCATGTTCGGGGCTGGCGACGAAGTAGGTCGTACGGACGGTGGCTTCAGGAAGGCGCCCCGGCCGGCTGACCGCCGCAGGTACCTGCGCCTGCGCGGCAGTGGTGGCGTTCGGAGATGTCTCATCTCCCGACGACTGGCGTACCACGACCGCGGCGACAACCGCGACGGCGGCAACCGTGCAGCCGAGAGCGAGGAGGATGATGCGCCCGGCACCGTGTTTGAAGGTGCCGGACAGGATCTGGGTGGATACGGCGTGAGCGTTCATCGAAATCTCCTTTCTGGGCTGGCCGGGGGACCCGCCGGGGGCCTTGGCCCCCCGGGCGGTTGGGCGGCCGGCGAGTCCGCCGGCGTAACCCATCCTCGGCGCAGGCGG
>CALMIW010000340.1 GCA_937864275.1 uncultured Dehalococcoidia bacterium | reverse complement strand
GACCAGGCTCGAAGCCCTCTACGGCATCGATGTCCCGCGCGAAACCGGGGAGGAGACGTAAGCCTCGATGGAGGCGGCCGCCGCCGGCCGCGTGAACGCGGCGCTGCTGCCCGGGGGCAATCTCTTTGCCAGCAACCCGGACCGCGACTGGGCGGCGCAAGCGCTGCGCAACATCCCCGTCGCCGTCGCCCTGACGACGAAGCTGAACGAGGGCCACATCCCCGGGCGCGGCAAGGTCAGTCTCATCCTCCCGGTCCTCGCCCGCGACGAAGAGCAGCAGGCTACCACGCAGGAGTCGATGTTCAATTTCGTCCGTCTCTCCGATGGTGGAGATCCCGCGGTCCGCGGGAGCATGAAGTCGGAAGTCGAGATCATCGCCACGTTCGCGCGCCGCATCCTCCCGGAGGGCCGTTTCAACTGGGAAGAGCTCCGCTCGCACGATAGCCTCCGCGCGGCCATGGCCGAGGTCGTCCCCGGCTACGCGGCCGTCGGCGCCATCGCCGAAACGAAGCAGGAGTTCCAACTGGAAGGCCGCACCTTTCACTCGCCGCGCTTCGCAACCCCGAACGGGCGCGCTCAGTTCCGCGTCACGCCGCTGCCCGAGTTCGCGCCCTCTTCCGGTCAGTTCCGCATGATGACCCTTCGCTCCGAGGGCCAGTTCAACACCGTCGTGTACGACGAAGAAGACCTCTACCGGGGAAACAAGACCCGCGACGTCGTCATGCTTTCCGCCGACGATGCCCGCGCCCTCGGTCTCGCGGAAGGCGATGCCGTACGCGTCGAGTCCGAGAGCGGTCAGATGGACGTCCGGGCCGCGATCGTCGACATCCGCCCGGGCAACCTTGCCATGTACTACCCCGAAGCGAACGTCCTCGTCCCCCGCAACCTGGACCCGAGGTCCAGGACCCCCGCCTTCAAGTCCGTCGCCGTCACCCTGACCAAACAGGCCCCGGCCGAGTGAACGCCCGGCGGAGGTTCCCGGCACTGGACGGCCCCTGAGCCGGTTCCATTCCACTGGACCGTCGTCAGGTGTGGTAGGGTGGCCTTCGCCGTCAATCCTCGGCCTGGTGACAGAGCGGGGAATCCATCGGCACGGAGGCTCCGGAATGGCATCATCACTTCTCGATTCACTCATGCAGCAGCTCGAAAGCCGCGGCGCCATCGACCAGATCGCGGGCAAGCTCGGTGTCGAACCGGCGAAGGCGAACTCCGCCGTCTCCGCTGGCATCCCGGCGATCCTGGCGGGCCTGGCCAAGAACGCAAAGGACCCCGCCGGTGCGTCGGCCCTCGCCAACGCCCTCGACAAGGATCACGACGGGTCCGTCCTCGATGACGACGCCTACTTCGATGCCTACGAGGAGAAGCAGGGAGAGAAGATCCTGGGTCACGTGTTCGGCAACCAGGCGCCTGCGGTCGAATCGCAGGTCTCCGCGCTGGGCGGCCTCGATGCCTCCCAGGGCACCGAGCTCCTGAAGATGCTCGCGCCCCTCATCATGGGTTTCCTCGGCAAGGAGAAATCTTCCGGCGGGCTCGACGTCAGCGCGCTCTCGCAGATCCTCGGTGGCGGTGGCTCCGGCGGTCTGCAGCTTCCCGGCGGCCTCGCGGAAATCCTCGGCGGCCTCGGTGGTTCCAGCAGCGCCTCTGCGTCGTCTGCCACCTCTGGCAAGGCATCGTCCGGCGGTCTGGGCGCGATCCTCGGGAAGCTCTTCGGAAAGAAGTAGCTCCGCCCTCGCTCCCAGGTCCGTCAGCGGCCGAGCGCGACCTTCGCCAGGTCCGCCGTTAGCTGGGCGTGGGCCAGGTGTTCCGCCGTGTGCCGTGCCACGACAATGAGCACCTCCCTGCCCGGGATGTCGCCCCGCCAGTGGTGCGGCACAGGCCCGTCGATGCGCTCCGCCGGGAGCGCCCGCATCACCTGCTCGAACCGCGCACGATGGCCTGCCCACTTGGCCAGCACCTCCTCCCGCGAGATGTCCTCGCCGAAGTTCGCCTCGCGGTCGTAGTCGTAGTCGAGGCCGCCCAGGGTGTGAAGAATGTTCACGGCGGCGTTCGCGAGCATGTGGCGTCCCAGCACGATGATCGAGTTCGCGTCGTTCGCGGGCGGCTGCCAGCGAATCACCTCTTCGGGCTGTTCCGCGACGATCTCGAACAGGTGGCCGAGCGACGATTCGATGTATCGCCAGAACTGCTCGGCTTCCTCGCAGGCATATCCAGTGTCCATCAGCGCCCATCCCGAGTTGTTTGCTGGGACACTCTACGGGTTTCCCGCTGCCGGTTCGCAGACGTCGGGAAACAGACGCGGCCCGGCGGGAATCTCCCGCCGGGCCGGCTTTGCTAGGTGTTGAGGGTTGGCCTTCGAGCTCGCCGCCCAGGCGGCGGCCAGCAACGCCCTCTAGGATCAGGCGAGGTCGAAGCGGTCGAGGTTCATCACCTTGTTCCACGCGGCCGCGAAGTCGCGCACGAACTTCTCCCGTGAGTCGTCGCTCGCATACACCTCCGCAAGCGCGCGGAGCTGCGAATTCGAACCGAACACGAGGTCGACACGGCTCCCCGTCCACTTCACCTCGCCCGTGGCGCGGTCGCGGCCCTCGAAGGTCTCTTCGGCCTCCGACGTCGGCTGCCACGTCGTGTTCAGGTCGAGCAGGTTCACGAAGAAGTCGTTGGTCAGGGCCTCGGGCTGCTTCGTGAAGATGCCGACGTTGGACTTGTCGTAGTTCGCGTTCAGGGCCCGCATGCCGCCGACCAGGACGGTCATCTCCGGGGCGGTCAGCGTCAGCAGCTGCGCCCGCTCGATGAGCAGCGCCTCTGCCGGCTGCTGGTTGCCCGCGCCCAGGTAGTTGCGGAACCCGTCTGCCGTCGGCTCGAGCACCGCGAAGGACTCCACGTCCGTCTGTTCCGGCGATGCGTCCGAGCGGCCCGGTGCGAACGGCACCTCCACGGTGTACCCCGCGTTCTGCGCGGCGCGTTCCACGGCCGCGCACCCGCCGAGCACGATGAGGTCCGCAAGCGAAACCTGCTTGCTGCCGCCGGCCTGCGAGGTGTTGAACTCCTTCTGAATCCCCTCCAGCGTTGCCAGCGCCTTCGCCAGTTCGCCGGGGTTGTTCACCGCCCACCCGTTCTGTGGGGCGAGGCGGACACGGGCACCGTTCGCCCCACCGCGCTTGTCGGTGCCGCGGAACGTCGAAGCCGAAGCCCATGCCGTCGAAACCAGCTGGGAGATCGACAGTCCCGATGCCAGGATCTTCGCTTTCAGACTGGCGATTTCCTGCGGACCGACCAGTTCGTGAGTCACCGCGGGCACGGGGTCCTGCCAGATCTGCGGTTCCGCCGGCACCAGCGAGCCGAGATACCGCGAGATCGGTCCCATGTCGCGGTGGGTCAGCTTGAACCATGCCTTGGCGAAAGCCAGGGCGAATTCGTCCGGGTGCTCGTAGAAGCGGCGCGAGATCGGCTCGTAGATTGGGTCCATGCGGAGCGCCAGGTCCGTAGTCAGCATCACTGGTGCATGTCGCTTCGAAGGATCGTGGGCGTCGGGGACTGCCGTCGCGGCTGCCGGGTCCGTTGGCACCCACTGCCAGGCGCCCGCGGGGCTCTTGGTCAGGTCCCAGTCGTAGCCGAACAGGGTCTCGAAGAAGCTGTTGTCCCAGGTCGTGGGCGTCGGCGTCCAGGCGCCTTCCAGCCCGCTGGTGATCGTGTCGCCGCCTTTGCCGCTCCCGTAGCTGCTCTTCCAGCCGAGACCCATCTCCTGGAGCGGCGCCGCCTCCGGCTCAGGACCGACGTTCGTCGCGGGCCCGGCGCCGTGCGTCTTGCCGAACGAGTGGCCGCCCGCGATGAGCGCAACCGTCTCTTCGTCGTTCATGGCCATCCGGCGGAAGGTCTCCCGGATGTCCTTGGCAGCGGCGAGAGCGCTTGGCATCCCGTTCGGCCCTTCCGGGTTCACATAAATGAGACCCATCTGGACGGCCGCCAGCGGGTTCGCCAGGTCCCGTTCGCCGCTGTACCGCTCGTCGGCGAGCCAGGTCTTCTCGTTGCCCCAGTTGATCTCCTCGGGCTCCCAGACATCCTCTCGCCCGCCGCCGAAGCCGAACGTCTTGAATCCCATCGACTCCAGGGCACAGTTGCCGGCGAAGACCATCAGGTCGGCCCACGAGATCTTCCGGCCGTACTTCTGCTTGATCGGCCAGAGCAGCCGGCGCGCCTTGTCGAGGTTCGCGTTGTCGGGCCAGCTGTTCAGCGGCGCGAAGCGCTGTTCGCCTGCGCCGGCGCCGCCGCGACCGTCGCTGATGCGGTACGTGCCGGCGCTGTGCCACGCCATCCGGATGAACAGCGGTCCATAGTGGCCGTAGTCCGCGGGCCACCAGTCCTGCGATGTCGTCATCACCTGGATGACGTCCCGCTTCAGGGCTTCCAGGTCGAGCGTCTTGAACTCCTCGGCGTAGTTGAACTCCTCGCCCATCGGATCGGCCTGGGGAGGGTTCTGATGGAGCACCTTGAGGTTGAGCTGATTCGGCCACCAGTCCTTGTTCGACACGGTCATCTGAGGTTCTCCTTCTGGCGTTTTCGTGTTTGCGAGCCGCAACGGCTCTGCCGAATTGTCCGGGTCCAGCCTGATTTCTCAGCCGAATCCCTGCGCGACGGCAGTCGTTGCGCTTCAGTGGTGATATGAGCGCATCACGCGGCGCACTCCCCCGGCTTCGGAAGGATATGCCCCGCGGATGAACAACCATCTTAGCGCCCGGCGGGGTCAGCTTCATCTGCGGACTTGCGCCACAGCCGGTCCAAACCAGCCCTTTGTCCGAACGCTGTGCCCGCCTGTGCTCCCCATCCTTCAGCATGCGCCGGTGACCAGTGTGAATCGCCGCCGCGCCCGTTCGGGCACTCTCTCGAGTGCTCCTCGAAGCCGAACAGCGGCGGGAACACGGCCACCACGGTCGGTGCCCATGCCGGGCACACGGGGGTGTAGGACCGCTGCCCCCGTTCCAGGCCCGCAAAAGGGCGCTTTCCCCTCAGGAACGCCGAGAGCAGCCACGCCGTCCATGCCAGGTTCCCTAGCAGGACGAGGTTGAGCCCCAGGCCGGCCGTGCGGTTCGGCGTGAACCCGAACTCGGTGATTCGGCCGAGGATCGCAGCCAGCGCCAGCACGTCGATGATCAGGGCGCTCACCACCAGGACGAGCTGGATCCAGTCCATGAGCGCTGGCCTGGCCGTCGAGTCGCGGGCCGACAAGGAATACAGCACCAGTCCGAGGACAAGCACCAGGAGCACATCGAGGAGGATCAGCACGTCTCGTTCGGCGTCGATCACGTTGCCGGTCAGCGCCATGCCGAAAATTGCCGCGACCAGCATCAGGGCGAACAGCGGCGTGAACACGCTCGTCAGCACCGGCGCCATGTTCTCGATGACGCTCTGTTTCGCTTCCACCAGCCAGGCGACCACCACGACTGCACCAACCGCGCCGCACGGCAGCACCCACCCACTGACGACCGGGACCATGTCGATGCCGATCGCCTCGAAAACCCCCACGGTCAGCGCGCTGAGGACGCTCCCGCCGATTGCCACCAGTGTGTAGTAGATGATCCACTCCCCCGTGAACCGGACATAATCCATGCGCGGCGCATCCGACCGCCAGGCGCCCCCCAGGTAGGCCACCCCGGTGACCAGCCACAGGACTATCGGGAGGTGGATCGCCGCGAGCGGCTCGGTGTCGCCTCCCTCTTCGAAGGGGAATCCGTTCATCAGGAGGGCCGCCGCGATGAACG
>CALMIW010000339.1 GCA_937864275.1 uncultured Dehalococcoidia bacterium | reverse complement strand
CGGCGGCATCTCAGGTATGGCTTCTGACTTAGTCGGCGAGCCACTTGGCCTTGTGCCGGCCGCGGGCGACGCGGCGGGCGCCTTCGTGGACTTCGAATTCGTAGGTGAGGAAAACGGTGCGGCCGGAGCGGCCCTTGTCGGCGACCCATTCCCGGAAGGTGTAGGCGCGGTCCTGGAAGAGGGGCGCCTCGATTGCGAGGTCGTGTTGCGCCCACATGCCGGGCTCGCGGATGCCCTCCATGCGCCCCGGGCGGGGCTGGTGGGGTGCACGCATGAGATGGAGAGCGACGACGTGGAGTTGCTCCGGCGGGACGACCGGCCCGCCCCACGGAGAACTATCGGCGTACCAGGGCGTGGCATCTCCGGCCGACTGGACAGTGCCGCGGCAGAGATCCGGCTCCGGGAGGAACTCGTGGGGGAGGAACTCGAACCCAATCCCGACCTCGGGAAGGACGCCTTCTGCGCCGTGCGTCCCGTCCTCGGCCGGGTCCCAGGGGATGGTCGCGCCCAGCCCGGCGCGGCCGTTGCAGCAGAGGCGGCCCGAACGGTCCACGACCTGGATGGCGATGCCGTCGCCAGTTCGCCGGGCGACTTCGTGGACTTCGTCATCGATGTAGACCGGCGAGACGAAGGTGAACGAGTACCAGCCGCCCTCCATCCACTCCTTGCCGAAGGCGGCAACGATGGCCGGCATGGCGGCTGTGCCCACGATGCTGCCGGGGACGAATCCGCCGCGGAAGCCGAGGCGCTGGGCCTGGGCGTCGTCGTGAATGGAGTTCTTCTGCTCGGCGGCGGTGTTCACCAGCCGGCGGTAGGGGCCTTCGAAGAATGGCGAATCGGTCACTTGGCTGCTCCCTCGCCGAGGACTTCGGCGGTGTGCTCGCCGGGGAGAGGCGGGCGATTCGGCGCGGACGGAACGTCCCAGGGGAAGGGCAGACCGGGGGTCGGCACGACGCGGCCGCCGATCTCGGCGTCTTTCAGAAAGTTCCGCGCGGCGTACTGCGGGTTGGCGAACTGGTCGCCGGGGGAATGGACGGGGGCGAAGGTATAGCCGGCTTCGGCAGCTTCGGCGAACCACTGGTAGCGCGGCTTCGAAGCAACCGAGCGGAGGTAGGGCTGCTCGAGCTCGGGCCAGTGCTCCATGCGGTAGGCGGCGTTCGACCACTCGTCAGTGACGAACTCGTCGAGCCCGAAGAAGAGGGCGATTTCCTCCCAGCTGGCGTAGAGCGAAAGCACGTAGATCCAGCCGTCGGCAGTCATGGCCGTGTGGCGAAAGCCCTGGTGGCCGAAGCCGGGCAGTTCGCGGCGCATTTTGGTGCCGCTGTAGGCCCATTCGCCGATGTGGCGGGACCAGTGGGGGATATAGGTCTCCTGCATGGACAGGTCCAGGTGGCCGCCGCCGCAGGTGCCCGCGGCGACGCCGTAGCAGCGGGCAAGCATGGCGGTGGCCGCGTTGATTCCGGCGATGTGGTGGGCAGAGAAGCCGCCGGCTTTCGAGGGAGCGGCATCGGTGGTACCGGTGGAGTGGAGGACGCCGGCCGACGCCTGGATGGTGAGCTCGGACGCCTGCCAGCGGGATTTGGGCCCGGTGAGGCCATAGGGCGAGATGCTGGCGACGACGATGTCCCGCTTCCGTCCCCGAAGACTGTGCGTGGTGATGCCGAGACCGCCGAGCCCACCCGGGCCGAGGTCTTCGACAACGGCGTCGGCGCTGGTGACGAGCTCCAGGAACTTGGAAGCCCACGTTGGCACGGCGAAGGAAACGCTCTTCTTGCGGCGCGCGAGGAAGGCCTGCTCGGTCTCGTCGAGGACGGCCGTCGGCGGATGGGCGGCGCCGTACCCGTCCGGGAGTTCCACGCGGATGACCTCGTGGCCGAGTTCTGCCAGGAGCATCCCGGCGAAGCCGGCAGCCGGAGCATTCGAGAGTTCGAGGATGCGGAGGCGCCCACCGCCAGCGGGTGTCCTGTTGCCCGCCGGCCGCCCGTCATCTTCCGCCACCGTCTCCGACGCCCCGGAGACGGACTCCCCGGTAGCGGGCTGGAGATCGAGCTGCTCGGCGAAGTCTTCGTCGCGGTAGGCGGTGCGGCGGTCTTCGACGGTCACGTCCTTGAGCACGAGGAGGGCGCCCGATTGCTCCAGGGCGGCCACTTCCCCGGGCGGCATGCCGAGCCAGTCGCCGAGGACCCGCGCGTTGTCGGCACCGTGGAAGTGCAGGTCGGCCAGGTAGTGGCGATCGTGCCCGTCCGCGATCCAGGGCGTGGTCGGGTGGGGATGGGCGGCGTAGCCCAGGATGGGGCGCTCGTGGCGGACCATCTGGAAGAGGCCGCGGGCCTTCAGGTGGGGGTCGAAGAGCGGGTCGCGAGACTTCTGAACCGGCGATGCGGCGATCCCGTTCTCCTGGAGGACAGAGGCGAGCGCGTCTTTTTCCTGACCGGCCGTCCACTCTGAGAGCAGAGCATCGATGGCATCGTGGTTGGCCTGCCGTGCCCAGGCGGAGTCGAACTCCGCGGAAGCGAGGCGGGGGATGCCGGTGAGGGCGGCCAGCGCCTTCCACTGGCGGTCGTCCTTGACGGTGATGGCGAGCCACTCGTCCTCCCCCTGGGCGGGATAGACGCCCTGGGGAGCGAAGTCGCGGTCGCGGTTCCAGAGGCGGGGCGGCGTGTCGCCGAGGCCGGCGGCAACGATGGTGTGGCCCACCAGCAGCGAGATGGCTTCGGCCATGGAGAGGTCGATGTAGCGGCTCGGTGGCCCATTACCGGCCGACCGCTGCTGCAGGGCGGCGAGGATGGCGAGTGCGGCGAAACGCCCACCGAGCTGGTCGGAGAAAACGCCGCTGCCGAGGCGGATGGGCGGATTGGAAGCGGGACCGATGAGGCAGTTCATGCCGCCGGCCGCCTCCGTGCTCGGGCCGAAGGCCGCGTAGCCGCTCCAGGGGCCGGGCGCACCGTAGCCCGAGAGCTGGAGGACGATGGCCGAGGGATTGAGAGCGCGGATGACGTCCGGGCCGAGGCCGAGGCGTTCCATCACGCCGGGGACGAAGTTGCTGCAGACGACGTCGGCATGGGGAATCAGCTGTTTCGCGATCTCGAGGCCGGCCGGGTCCTTGAGGTTGATGCCGATGCAGGGCTTCGAAAGGTACACACCGTCGACCACGCCGATGTAGAAGCTATCGCGGCCAGGGCCGGCCACGCGCACCACCTCGGCACCGAGCTCGGCAAGCGTGCGAGTGCCGGCGGGCAAGGAGTAGGCGACCTCGAACGAGAGGACCCGAATGCCTTTGAGGGGGAGGAAGGGACGCGGGTTAGCGGAAGTCTCGGATGCCAAGGTGGGCGCGAGTCTAGCAGACAGCAGACGCTGCCTCGATGCGGCCAGGGCTGGCAAGACCGCCGGCCCGGACACGACGGGCCCGGCTTAGCCCTGGCCCCGCGACTTGAGCATCCGGGCGACGATCGGGCTCGGACGAGGCGGATGCCACGTCTTGTACGCGATCTCGAGGGGGACGGGCCACTCGGCTTCGACATCGAGCCTGTAGCCGGGCGCACCGGCCTCCTCGAGCGCTTCGCAGGCCGCGCGGGCAACCTGGAGCATGAGCGCATCGTTGTGGGGCGTGCCGAAGCTGTGGCCGAAGGGGAACTCGACGCCGACGACCCGGGGCGCGCGCATCTTCAGCGCCAGCTCCGGCATCATCGTGACGGTGACCGTGGGAATCCCGAGCGATTCGATAAGACGCGCCAGCACGGGCACGTTCCTGCAGCAGTCCGGTCAGGCAGGGGCGAGCAGCAGGACGTCGACTTTACGCTCCTTCAGGCGTGCAGCGAGCTCGGGACTCTGGGTGTTTCGCCAATCGAGAAGGCTGCGTTCCTGGTAGCCCATGAAGGAGTAGTGCTCATCGGCGAGGGCGCCGATACGGCCTTCGGCCTCCAGCGACTTGAAGGCGCGGATGGGGAGGACGACATCGACGTCCTCCAGCAGGTCGTCGTGGCTGATGTGGAGGTGGGAACAGCCGATCTGTTCCTGGCGGACGTCCGAGGGGATGGCACGGTAGGTCGGGTCGCCCCACTGGGGGTTCTCCCATTCGCGCTCCTCATCGAAGCCCGGCTGGGAATCCTTGAGGAAGATGCCGGCGGATGTCATGAGCGCGACCGAGCAACGGGAGAGCGGTTTCGGCAACGGCGTCCAGACGATCGGCTCGTCGCTCATGGGAGTCGACTCGTACATCGCTTTCATGGAGCGGGGCAGGTAGCGGTAGCTGTCGACGGTCACGGGGGTCTCCGGGTTCTCGCAGTTCGGGGCGAAGCATACGGCAATTCGAGGGGGAGGCGCGGTTTGTATCAGCGCTTATACTTTCGGCAGCAATGGCAAACGAAGCGCTTCTCCGAAAAACCCAGGCCGACCTCATCCTCGAACGATCGGCGATGCAGATCCAGGCGTTGCTGAAGGAAGCCTGCGACGAGCTCAAGCCGTTTCCTTCGTTCCCCAACGCGATCTTCACGACGGCGATCGAATGCGACATCCCCGGGGGAGACCCCGAGGTGGGGTGCGTGGTGGTAGCGGACGACGGCGAACTCTACGAGCTGCAGATGGGCGTGGACCACGACTCGATCGAGCTCATGGATTCGTGGGATCCGGTGACGGCACGCAAAGAGACGCTGAAGAAGCTGGAATTCCACCCGCGCGACCACCTGATGTATGCGTACGCCGGCCTGGTGGCCGTTACCGAGCACCTCCTGGAACGCGAGGCATCGAAAAAATGAAACGGCTGTTCAAGTTCGTGTTGTTCGCCGGCTGCGTCACCGCCGTGGTGGTGTATGTGACGAACGCCTCTCGCAAGCGGGCGACGGGGACGCAGCCGGGAGAACCTTCCTCCTGGGCGCCGCCGACGGTGCAGCCAGCCGAGGAAGAGACGCACTACGAGCCCGCGCACGGCACCAACGGAGTGAGCCCGGCCGTCGAGTTCGCCGCGGAGGCGCCGGCCGAGCCGGGGGAAACCGCGGAGGCGATCGAAGAAGCCCTTGCGGAAGCGGAGCTGCTGACCGCCGAGGAAGCCGAAGCGGTCTACACCGAGACGGCAGCCGATGAGGCGCTGGCATCCGTGGAAGAAGCCATAGCGACCGACGAGGGGATGCCTCCGGCCCCCGACGACGACTTCGAGGACACCGCCCTGGATGAGGCGGGAGACCTGGTGATCTCGGAGCTCGCCGAGCCCGGCGCCGACGAAGAACTGCTCGAAGCGGCCGCCGATGCGGCGGCACTGGACGAAGAGGCCGCGCGCGCCGTCGCAGAGGTGGAAGCTGCGCTCATGGCCGAAGGCGCGGCGGAACTGGCCGGCGCACCCGCTATCGAGGCACTCCTAGACGAAGCCGAGAAGGCCGGGGAACTATCCGCCGGCGTGGTCGTCCTCGATACAGACGCGGAAGTCGTGGAACCAGCTGAGTTGGCCGAGATCATCGAAGAGCTCGCAACTCCCGTGGTGGAGGCCAAAGCAGAGCCAGAGCCTGAACCCGATGCCAAGCCCGAAGCAGCCACCCCCGCCGGCGAGGACCTGTTCTCTTCGGTGGAAGAGGCGCTCGTGGACCTGGAGCCCGCGCCGATCGTCCCGCCGCCCCGGCGCACCGCCGAGTCCTACCTGGACGAAGGAAACGTTTACTTCAACGTGGGGCAGTACGGCCTCGCGATCGAGCGGTACGGGCAGGCGATCTCGATGGACGACAGCCTGACCGCGGCGTACTACAACCGCGCGAACGCCCACACCCGCGCGGGCGACTTCGACAAGGCTCTCGCGGATTACGACCGTGCGCTGGAGTTGCAGCCGCTGGACGCCGACGCCCTGAACAATCGCGGGATGCTGCACCTGTACCGGACGAACTACGCAGCCGCCCTGAGCGACTTCAACCGGGCGCTCGAGATTGACCCGAGCGACACGACCGTGATGGTGAACCGCGGGCTGGCGCAACTGCACGGCGGGAACGCCGCGGCGGCCCTGGTGGACTTCCGCGAAGCGGCGCAGGCAGACGAGAGCGACGCCGCGGCCCAGTACGGGGCGGCGCAGGCGGCCGCGACGATGGGCAACCGGGACGAGGGGCTCCGCCACGTCGCACGCGGCCTGACCCAGAAGGAAATCGCCGAGGTCATGCAGGTGAGCCCCGACACCGTGCACACGCACACGGCGAATCTGATGCGCAAGCTCCGGGTTCACTCGCGGGTCGAGCTCGCCACGTACGCGAT
>CALMIW010000338.1 GCA_937864275.1 uncultured Dehalococcoidia bacterium | reverse complement strand
TGCTTATAGATGGCGACCTCCCCACGAGCGGCGGCCTCAGCTCTTCGAGCTCACTGACGGTCGGCGTGATTGCCGCGCTGGCGGCCGCCTGGGGCGCGGCGCTGGAACCGGCGGACGTGGCGCGCCTCGCGACAACCGCGGAGCGCCAGGCAGGCGCCGAGACGGGCGGGATGGATCAGCAGGCGATCGCACTGGGCCGGGCCGGGCACGCCCTCCGCATCGACTTCCTCCCGCCGGCGACGCGCTACGTCCCGCTCCCGGAGGGACTCTCCTTCGTGATCGCCTACTCCGGCGAGGAAGCGCCGAAGGGCGGCGCCGTCCGCGACGCCTACAACGAACGCGTGGTCGGGACGCGCATCGCCGCGCTCATGCTCGCCGACATGCTCGGCGTCGAGCTCGAGGGCACGCCGCTGCTCGGGAATGTCGCCGGCATCGACGCGGCGGCGGTCATGGTCGACGAGCTCCCCGAACAGATGGCGCCACGCAACGCCGCCAACGCCGTGGAAGCCGATGTCGAACGCATCACCCGGTTCGCGGCGAGCCACTTCGACTCCTCCCGGAAGGTGCCGGTCAAGCGGTACGGGCAGCATGTGCTCGCCGAGGCCGAACGCGTCGACGCCGCCGAGAAGGCGCTGCTCGCGGGCGACCTGAAGGCGTTCGGGCGGCTCCTGAACGAATCCCACGATAGCCTCCGCAACGACTACCGTTGCAGCACGCCCGCCCTGGACAAGGTGGCAGCGGCGATGCGCAAGTCTGGCGCGTTTGGCGCCCGGCTCACCGGCGCGGGCTTCGGCGGCTATGCGATGGCGGCCTGCGCACCCGAAAAGGTCGAAGCGGTAGTCGCAGCGGCCGTTGCCGCGACCGGCGGCCCGGCATTCGAAGTGACAGCCACGGACGGGCTTTCGTTCGCGTGAACGCGGTCCGCGCCGCCGTACTGCTGGCTGCGGGACGGGGGACTCGGCTCGGCGCCCTCACGCGTGATTTCCCGAAGGCCATGCTCGAAGTCGGCGGGACGCCCATCCTCCACCGGATCATCGGCGGGCTCGCGGAGGCCGGCGTCGAGCGCGTGACCGTCGTGACCGGCCACGCCGCCGCCATCCTCGAGGACGGCACGGGCGATGGCAGCCGCTGGGGCCTCCGCATCCGCTACGTCCGCCAGACAAACCTCGACGGCACCGCACGCGCGCTGGCGCTCGCCCGACGCGGGCTCGGCCGGGCCTCGTTCTTCGCGGGCTGGGGCGACATCGTGGATGACGCGGCGAACTACCGCCGCGTCATCGAGGCTGCCGCCGAAACCGGCGCATCGCTTGCCGTGAACGACGTCGACGACCCGTACGCGGGAGGTGCGGTGTACGCGGACGAGCAGTCGCGCGTCACGCGCATCGTCGAGAAGCCCCAGCGGGGCACTTCGACCACGCGCTGGAACAATGCCGGCCTTTCCGTGCTTCCGCCGGGGATCTGGAAGTTCGTGGACGCGCTCCAGCCTTCGCCGCGGGGAGAGTACGAGCTGCCAGAGGCAGTTGCGGCCTTCGTCGCCGCCGGTGGACGCATGCGCGCCGTGCCGATCGAAGGCCCGTGGTTCGATGTCGGCACGCCCGAGACCCTCGCCGGGGCGCGCGAGTTCTCCGGCGGCTGAGCGTTCGCCTGTCCCGCCTCCCGCCGCACCCTGTACCCTGTCCCTGCATGTTGAATCTCCCCTGGGACCTTTGGCTGAACCCGGCGGAACTGCCCGCCGGCGTCCGCCTCGAAACGCAGTACGACGCAGCCAGCGGCGTGCTCGAACTCACGCTCGTAAACGGCACGAGCACGCCCGTCGTCCCCGGCAAGGTCGGCCTGACCGCCGAACTCGACGCGCCCGCCATCGGGAACTGGGCGTGGATTCACGGCCGCTACATGCAGATGGACGCGCTCGTCCGGAACTTCGGCGAGGATTCGCCCACGGGCTACGACGGCCGCTTCGTGCGCGACGCCGAAGACACCCGCACCTACATCTCCCGCGAAGTAGGGACGCTCTCCATCCTCTCGCAGCAGCCGCCGGTGCTCCTCGCGGGCTCGCTCCGGGGCGACCGCTTCTTCTTCTCGGTCGGGTACACGCTGGACGAGGACGAGACGCGCATCCAGGGCCTGGCGCTTCGCTTCGACCTCGAGGCGACCGAAGTCGGCCCCGGCGAACGGCTCGCCCTGCCGCCCGTCCTGCTCGTCGCGGGAGGCAATGCGCTCGACCTGATGGAGCGGTACGCCGACGAAGTCGCCGAGCAGATGGAAGCCCGCGTCCCGGACCATGTGCCCACCGGCTGGTGCAGCTGGTACTACTTCTACAACCGCGTCAGCGAAGCCGACATCCTCGCCAACCTCTCGGAGATGGTCCGCGACGCGCATCCCGCCGAGTTCTTCCAGATCGATGACGGGTTCCAATCCCACACGGGCGACTGGCTGGTTCCGAACGAGAAGTTCCCGTCCGGCATGAAGGCGCTCGCCGAGGAGATCAGCGCCGCCGGGTACACGCCGGGGCTGTGGCTCGCGCCGTTCGTCCTGAACGAGCACTCCGCGGCACTGCGCGAACACCCGGACATGGTGCTGAAGACCCTCGACGGCCAGACGCTGTTCGTCCAGACGTGGCTCGGGCGCTGCGCCGTGCTCGATTGCACCAGCCCCGAAGCGGAGGCGTGGCTGCGCAACGTCGTCCGCACGGTGGTACGGGAGTGGGGCTACGAGTACCTCAAGCTCGACGCACTCGCGTTCGCCGCGGTGTCCTCGACGCTGGTCGGCTACCACGCGGACGGTACAACCGCGCCCGCGAACGTCCGCCGTGGGCTCCAGGTCATCCGCGAGGAAGCCGGCGACGAGACGTTCATCCTCGGTTGCACCTGCCACTTCGCGCCCGCGGTCGGCCTTGTCGATGCGATGCGCGTTGGCCCGGACGTGAAGGAGGTCTGGGCCGATGGCCCGAACCCCTCGGTGAAGCACGCGATGCGCCTCACCCTTCAGCGCAACTGGATGCACATGCGCTGGTGGGCGAACGACCCCGACTGCCTCATCGTCCGCGAAACCGACACCGCGCTGGACGAGGCCGAGACCCGCTTCCTGGCGACCGGGATCGCCCTCAGCGGCGGGATGGTCGTCGCCAGCGACGACCTGCCGAAGCTCAGCCCGGAGCGGCGCGAGATGGCGCTTGCGCTCTTCCCGCCGGCCGGGGTTGCCGCCCGCCCGGTCGATCCGGCGGATGGACCGGTCCCCCGGCTCTGGCGGGCCGACCTCGGAGAGGGCCGCTCGCTCATCGGCGTGCTGAACTGGGACGACGCCTCCGAGTGGGTGCCCTGGGCCGAAATCCTGCGGCCGGGCGAGGTCGCCTTCGACGTCTGGAACGCGCGGATGTTGCCGATGGGCGACGTCTTCCTGCGGGCGCACGAAGGCGCGCTCTGGCAGGTCTCGGCGCCCGGAAAGACCCCGCGCGTCGTCGGCGATTCAGCCGGACTCACGCGGAAGGACCTCTTCGTCCGCCAGGTCTCGGGCCGGCTCCAGGTCCGAAACGACTCGCCGCGGTCGCGCGTCATCGCCATCCAGCACCGCGGCCAGGCCTGGGAAGTTGACCTCGCCCCCGGCGAGATGCGCTGGTTCGATTAGGGGCGAACTGCCCGACTGCTTCATCGCCGCCAGCCCGCCGCCGTAGACGTACTGGTTGCCATCATCGAGGACCAGCGGGAGCCCAGAGGCGGTGTCCCAGGTGAAGGTGGCGGAGGTCATGCCAGCCGTTAGGCTGACGGCTCAGAGTCTGCGGGCGGGGCAAGCTGACGCACCAGTTCTTGCCGCAACTCCCCCACGGGTCGACCTTGGTAGAGCCAGGCAATCCATCCGTTGGAACTCCCGTGTCCTCGTGCAGCAGCTGCGGCTGCGGAAAGGTTAGAGAACCTGACGCCTCCGAATTCGACGCCATCTGCCCGAACTCGGGCGATGTGGGTGACGCCGTCGAACGTAGCTTCGAGAGCAGCATCAACAGGCACCAGTCCTGCTCTGATCAGATCTTGTATTGAGACTCGGGTCCCGTCGGGCTTCAGTACCTCAGTGCGAGGATCCCGGATTCGCTTCCCCGGGTCGGGCATGGTTGAGGCTTGGATGGTGTCCGCGCGGTTCGGTTGCTCCGTCGACTTTGGTGTGAGTGCCGCCGCGGTTTCGGTGCTGGGCGGTGTCACCGCCGCAACAGAGCGAGGCCGGGAAATGAACTTCGCGATCACTTCCACAATGGCCTGTGGCGCGACGCGCTCGCCGAAGCGGTCGCGGATCGCGCGCCTCAACGCCTGAACCGCGGGAGAATCCACCTTCGTCAGTTCATCGGTGATGACTCGCTCTGCGAGCAGATTGCTCATGGGGCTTGCCTGCGTCAGCGAATCACGGGAAAAGAGCGCCAGGACTTCCCAAGCCTCAGCGGTCGCGGCTGCATCACCATCTAGGCGCACCTGCGCAACCTTCTTGTCGGCAAGCGGCCCGGAGGCGTGCGCGTTGTAAAAGGCCCAGGAGACGCCGTTGCTAATAATGCACCAGCGCACTCCGAGAACCGCTGCGTACTGCACGCACTGCGCCGCAGCTTGATCCGTAACGGGAATGCGCAGCGCCTTGGCCTCGACAATCGCTTGCGCCTTGCCTCCCGCATACAGTTCGTAGTCTAGGAACTCCTTCGTCGCCGGCACAGGGACCTCTCGACGGAGGTCGTCGACCTTGGTGTAACCCAGCAGCCGGAGTACGGGGTCTATCAGGTAGACCCGGGTGTCGGCCTCACTCAGGTTCATTGTGAGGTAGTCTTGGACCTGTTGAGCGTGTTGGAAGAACTCTGGAGACACTTCTACCATCCGCGAATAGTACTCTGGGACGAGCGTTCTGCGTCACACGTCAACGCCTACTTCGCGAGGGGCCGGGAGTGAGCCGAATTGGTGTCCTCCCCTGGCCGGAAGCGGTCCACCGACGGCGGGCAACCGAACAATGTGCCCAGAGACTTATCCACGTGGCTTCGTTGATCTTCGGACAGCCCCTTGACTAGGTGTAGTTCCCACGAGGGTTGTTGACAT
>CALMIW010000337.1 GCA_937864275.1 uncultured Dehalococcoidia bacterium | reverse complement strand
GGCGAGCGCGACGCCGATCGATACGAGCGTCGTCTCCCAGATCTCCTCGGGGTCGTGTTCCACCCAGCCTGGCTGTGGGAAGTGCTGCCGGAAGGGTTGCAGGCCCAGCCCGGCGATCTGGCCGTCCACGTCGACGATGAGCGCTCGGGAACTCGTCGTGCCCTGGTCGATGGCGAGAATGTATGGCGGCTGCACGGAAACCGAGTATACGGCGCAACGCCGCTGGCACGCGCGTTCAGGCGGGCTGGGCGCCGCTCCCCCTGCCGGCGAGGAACCCCCCGAAGGCAACGAGCCAGAGCACGACGGGATAGGCCACCCAGCGCTCGATGCCCCCGTCGCCGAGTTCGTCAACGAGCGGTGTCGCGTCGCCCGCCATGGCGATGACGAGCGATCCGAGGGCGGTGGCACCCAGAATCGCCGATACGTACCGGAACGGCGCGGGGAGCGATGCCGCGGCGAGGACACCCGCGAGACCGCCCGAGACGAACGCCAGCAGCGCGAACAGCGGATGGATCCCGGAGTAGTTGCCCGGGAACACGCCAACGCCGAACACGCCGAGCCCGAGGAGGCCGGCGGTGACCCACGTCTTCTTCGGCATGGACGCGCGCCGGAGGAAATACGCGGCCGCGAGGATCATCGCGCCGGAGACCAGCATCGTGCCGTTGAAGATCGCTGCCGAGGGCTGGTGGGTGACGCTGTCCGGAGGGCGTGTGGCTCCAAGGTCGCTGATTTCGTTGTCGTAGGTGGTGTAGGGGAAGGGATACTGGCTCTCGGCGGTGACGCTCCCCCTGGGGGTCACGGCCCCCGCGGCCACGGGCAGCAGCCCGCCGAACATGGTCCCGGTTGGTGATTGGGTCACCGCCATCTAGGAGTCCTTTCCTCGTCTCTCTGTGCCGCAGGCTCCCTACCGTCGCGCTTCGAGGGTGGTCAGCCGCTCTCTCAGCTTCGCGTTCTCGTCGCGGATCTTCTCGAACTCCTCGCGCAGCTTCTTCACCTCGTCTTCGGTGCCCGCGCCCTTGCGCAGCGCGATCGCGTTCTCGCGCGCCATCCGGACGCCCCGGCCGTCCAGTTCACGGGCGGCCATGCGTTCGAGCGCGGGGACCTGGGAATCGTCCTTGAGCGTCTTGAGGGCATTTGCGGCGGCGATGCGCACACGGAAGTCCGGGTCGTCGAGGTAGCCCGCGATCTCCTCGCCCAGGAGCTTCTTCCGGTCCGGGAAGTAGAGCCCGAGCCGCGCGAGCGCCCCGACAGCCGGGGTGCGCGCCTGGAAAGGCTGCCCGTACCTGGCGACCCGCGAAATGAGTTCGAGGCCGGCCTGGTTCCGAAGCTCGACGAGTCCATCG
>CALMIW010000336.1 GCA_937864275.1 uncultured Dehalococcoidia bacterium | reverse complement strand
CGGCTTGCGGAAGCCCACTGCCCCGTCCTTCCACGCCTTCTCGATGCCGCAGAGCACCATCCTGCCGAAGCCGCTCCAGAAGCCGCACCCGCCGATGTGGGTGGCGGTGACCAGCCCGGGCACGGAACTCGACGCCGCCGACCGCGGCATGGGCAGCCTTGGCCTCACCTTCGGTGGCTTCAAGGAGCAAGAGAAGAAGATCGCCGAGTACCGGAGGCGAATCAAGTACTGCGACCCGGTCGGCTCGTTCGTGAACGAACAGGTCAACACCGTCAATTTCCTCATGTGTCACCCGGACCTGCAGTACGGCGCGAAGGCCGGGCAGCGGCTTGCCGGGACGTTCAACTACATGGCTGAACAACTGCTGGCGGCACGCCAGGCCTACCCGACTCGCTCGTACCCGAACCTCGGCCTGCTCCCGGCGCTGCGCCGCGAAGCGACGAGCTCGCCCGAAGGCCAGATCCCTGAAGGGCTCGCCATCGGCAACCCGGACCGCATCGTCGAAGTGATCAAGAACTGGGAGTCCGTCGGCGTCGACCGCATCAACTTCCTCCTGAACGCGGCCGAGACCATCCCGCAGCAGGAAGTGCTCGACTCGATGCGGCTGTTCGCCAAGGAAGTCATGCCGAAGTTCGCCGACAAGAAGTCGCCGGTCGCGGCCGGCACCGCGGCGGGAGGCGACTGATGCCTCTCGTCGGTACTCGTGAACTGGCGGCATTCGATTCGGGGCCGCTGCTGGCCGAGCCGGAGGGGGAGCGCTGGGAATTGCCCGGCTGCAGCATTCTCCAGGTGATGTACGAGATCGACGCCTCGGCCGTGACCTCGCTTCTTCCCCCGGCCCTGCATCCCACCGTCCCGCCCACGGTCGTCCTCACAATCACCAACGTGCCCGAGAGCCCGGCCGGCGCGTTCGCCATGGCGGAGGCGCGTGTTGCCTGCCGTTCCGGGGCGAGACCGCGGGGACTGCTGATTGGCGGCTTCTGCAGCACGGAGCAGGCCGCGAAAATGCTTGCCGCGCGCTGGGGATACCCGATGAAGGTGGGCGACGTCCAACTCGCCAAGCGCTACGACCGCGTGGTTGGAAAGGTGGAGGCCGGGGGAAGCACCGTGCTGGAGACCACCCTGCTCAATCCCGAACCGATCGCCGGGAACGACATCCAGTACCTGGCGAGCCTGAACGTGGCGAAGATCCGGCGCGACGGCGCCACACTCCCGCGGCTGGTCCAGGTCGACCCGGATTATGTCTTCCGCAGCGCGGACCGGGGTAAGCCCGAACTCAGCGCATTCGATGCCCCGGCGTTCGGGCTCGCTGGCGCGATACCGGTCTGGCCGGTCTCCGCTTCGCACTGCGTCGCAGACATCACGATGCCCGAGCTGCGCTACCTGGTGGACCCGGCCAGGCCGCCGCTAACGTCGGTCGAACAATTCTAGCTCCACCTTCAGTCGGGAGTGAACTGCGCCAGCAGGCGGGCGGCCGCCTGTTCGAACCGGGATGCGTTTCCATAGGAACGCGCGACCAGCATTGCACCCTCGAGGGAGTCGAGCAGAAGCCGCGCCGATTCAACGGCGGTGCCCTCGAACCGGAGGTCCCCATTGGCTCGGCCGCGGTCGAGAACGCCTGCCAGCCAGGCTTCGTTAAGATCGGAGAACATCCGCACTTCCTGGCGCATCGCCTCCGGAAGCGTCGTCACCTCAGCCGCAAGCATCCCGCACAGGCACATCCGGTCGCCTTGCACCACTCCCATGTAGAGGGCCACATATCGCCGGAGCTTCTGGAGTGCGGGAATCGGCTCCTCGCCGATGACCGTGAGGGCGGAGCCGAAGTTGTCGCTGTAGCGAAGAATCAACTGCCGGCCGAGTTCCGCCTTGGTGCGGAAGTGGTAATGGAGGCTGGCTTTGGTGATACCCACGGCTTCTGAAATGTCCGCGTAGCTAAACCCGTTGAACCCGCGCGTCTGCGTCAGCGCTTCCGCTGCGTCGAGGATCTCCGCCGACGTTGCCTTCTTGGCCAGCTTCATTGGGCTCCATGCTACCAAAATCCTCGGCAACACTTGACAGACTATCTACTAGTTGGTAGACAACGCGATCAGTTGAGGTCCTTAAGGAGCAGACAAACCATGGCGATGACAGCACAAGCGACCGAGCACAAGACGTTCGCGAAGCCGGACGAAATCCGGGAGTTCCCCAAAGGGCGCGCCGAAATCCTGCAGGTTGGGGGCGGAGCGATCGGTCTCCTCCGCTTCGAACCCGGCTGGCGGTGGTCGAACGACGTCAAGCCCATCGCCGGGACTGCGAGTTGCGAGGCACCCCACTTCCAGTACCACATCAGCGGGAGAATCGGCATCCGCATGGCCGAT
>CALMIW010000335.1 GCA_937864275.1 uncultured Dehalococcoidia bacterium | reverse complement strand
AGACCGGCGGGTCCCGGCGCCTGCGGCAAGCATTCGGCCCGGGGGCCGAAGACGCCGTCGCTGCGATGGGCCATCACGTCCTTCTCCTTGAGGACCTGCGCTTCCACGCCGAAGAAGAGAAGAATCAGCCCTTGTTCGCGGAACAGCTCGCCTCGCTTGCGGAGGTCTTCGTCAACGATGCGTTCGGCGCCGCCCACCGCGCGCACGCCTCCACCGAGGGCGTCACCCACCATCTTCCCTCGGTAGCGGGCTTCCTGATGGAGAAGGAAGTGCGCTATCTGAGCGCGCTCGTGGCGAATCCGCCGAAGCCGTTCGCCGCCATCGTCGGCGGCGCCAAGGTGAGCACCAAGATCCCGGCCATCGACCACCTGCTTTCGAAGATAGACATGCTCTTCCTGGGCGGAGGGATGGCGAACACCTTCCTCAAGGCCACCGGCGTGAACGTCCAGATGTCGCTCGTCGAGGACGAACAGGTCGAGGCTGCGAAGGGCATCCTCGAGCGGGCCAAAGCCCGCGGCGTCGCCGTCCACCTCCCCGTGGACGTCATCGCCGCGAGCAAGTTCGCCGAAGACGCCGAAGCGCTGACGCGGGACATCCGCGAAATCCCGCGCGGCTACATGGTCCTCGATATCGGCCCACAGACGGTCAAGGCCTACGCCACCGCCCTCAAGCAGGCGAAGGCAGTGGTCTGGAACGGCCCCATGGGCGTGTTCGAAATGGAGAAGTTCTCGCACGGCTCGTTCGACCTGGCACGTGCCGTCGCGAACCTCGACGCAACCACCGTGGTCGGCGGCGGCGAGACGGCGGCCGTGGTCGCCCTCACCGGGCTGCATTCGCGCTTCACCCATGTGTCAACCGGCGGCGGCGCTTCGCTCGAGATGCTCGAAGGGCGCGAACTCCCCGGTGTCGCCGCCCTCATGGACGACTGACGATGACAAACGCCGGGCACGTCCCGCTGCTCTTCAGTTTCCGGGGCATCCGCTTCCTCCAGGTGATCGTGGCCGTCGCCGCGGGCGCGATGGCCATCGCCGGCGTCATCGTCCTGAAGTCCTACATCGATGAGGGCGGCATCGGCCAGCTCCTCATGGGCATCCTCTTCGGCGTGCTGTTCCTCTGGATGTTCGGGATGGCGCTGCGCCTGCCCACGTCGTTCATCGCCATCTCCCAGGAGAGGATGCGGCTCCGCTACGGCGGCTTCGTCGACACCATCGTCGAAACGCGCGACGTCGCCGGGGCGCGCCTGGTGCCGGGGCCATGGTGGCGCGGGCTCGGCGTCCGCACCGGCCTCGGCGGGGGCGTCGCGCTCGTCGCAGCCTGGGGCACCGCCGCCGAACTCACGCTGAAGGAGCCCATTCGGATCTGGATCATCCCGCGCCTCTGGCGGGTGAAGGCCACGCGAGTCGTCGTCAGCGTCCGCAACCCCCAGAAGTTGGTGGATCGGTTCGGTCCCGTGAAAGCAGAACCACAGAAATCGGCGGCGGCATCGTCGAAACGCAAGCGCCGCTAAGGAGCACCCGAATGAGGAAGCCGTTCGTTGCCGGCAACTGGAAGATGAACACCACCGAGGCCGAGGCTGTCGCACTTGCTCGCGGCGTTGCCGAAGCCACCGCCGGCGCGCCCTGCGATGTCGCAGTTGGTGTTCCCTTCCCGCACCTCGCCGCCGTCCGCGACGCGCTGCGCGGCACGCACGTGGGTGTCGCCGCCCAGGATGTCTACTGGGAGCCGAAGGGCGCCTTCACCGGCGAAGTGAGCGTTCCCATGCTCGAGGACTACTGCCAGTACGTGATTATCGGCCACAGCGAACGCCGCCAGTTCTTCGGCGAGACCGACGATTGGGTCAACAAGAAACTCGCGGCGATCCTGGCTTCGAAGCTCGATCCCATCGTGTGCGTCGGCGAATTGCTGGAGGAGCGCCGCGGCGGTCTCACCGAAAAAGTCCTGTACCGCCAGCTTCGCGCCGGCCTCAGCGGATTGACGCTCTCTCCCCGGGTGACCATCGCGTATGAGCCGGTCTGGGCCATCGGCACCGGCGAGACGGCGACCCCGGAGGTCGCGCAGCAGGCCTGTGCCTACATCCGCGGCGTCCTCGGCGAGATCGCCCCGGTCCACGCCGGCGCCATCCGCATCCAGTACGGCGGTAGCGTCAACGCCGAGAACGCCGCCTCGCTCCTCTCCCAACCGGACATCGATGGCGCACTCGTCGGTGGCGCCTCGCTCAAGGCGGACCAGTTCGCGGCTATCTGCGCCGCTGCGGGAGCCTGAGGTGCTCCGGCGGCTGGTGGCCATCGTTGGCGCGACCGGCACCGGCAAGTCCGCGATCGCCCTCGAACTCGCCCAGCGTCTTGGCGGCGAAATCGTCAACGCCGATAGCCGGCAGGTGTACCGCGGCATGGACATCGGCACGGCCAAGCCGGGCTCCGAGGACCGCAGG
>CALMIW010000334.1 GCA_937864275.1 uncultured Dehalococcoidia bacterium | reverse complement strand
CGCGCGATCTGGCCCGCCAGCGAAAGGTCGCTCCGGTCGAACAGCGGGCTTCCCGGGCCGCGCATGAACGCCATCACGCCAAGCGTCTGTCCGCGCGCCGTCAGCGGCATCATGATCAACGAACGCAGTCCGGCCGTTTCGAGCCGCGCGAATTCGGCTCCCGCCGGGGAGATGGAGCGCAGGAACTCATCCGAGAATTCGCGGACGAAGACCGGGCGGTCGCTGCGAAGCACCATCGCCGCGGTCTGCAGGACCTCCGAGTCGCCGATTTCCGTTGGAAGTGCCCCGATAGCGTCTCCCAGTTGTGCGTTGGACGCCGTCAGCGCCACCCGCTCCAGTTTGCTGCCCTCGACGAGGGTAACCGCGCACACGTCGGCGAATCGCGGCACAACAAGCTCCGTGAGCCCCCGCAGGGCGGGGTTCAACTCCAGCGTCGAAGTCAATTCCACTCCGGCGTCCGCGACCATCTGGAGCGCCTCGTTCGCACGCGCCAGTTGCTTCTCCCGTTCGAGGACGGCGGCCACCGCGCCGCGCAGCCGCCCGCCCACCAGCGCGATGGCGCCGCCCTCTACCAGGAAAACGCCGGCAACCACCCAGTCCTCTGCCGTCGTCTTGAAACTGAACCGCGGGTCGATGAAGAAATAGTACGAGATCGCCCAGGCGAGGACTGCGGTGACCAGTCCCGGGAGCACGCCTCCGAGCAGCGACGCTGCCAGCACCGGAGCGAGGAAGACCATGTAGGTGGGTGCGCGCTCCGCGAACACCACCTCGAGGACCACGCGCAGAAGCACGGTGATAGCGAGAGCCACCGCCGCGTTCCGGAACCCCCGCCACCCGCGCGACCGCTCCGAGGCGCCCAGCCACGAGGTGAGTTCCCACAGCCGTTCCCCGGCGTTCACGGTCAGCACGCGCTGCATCACTGCGAGCCTACGGAGAGGGACGCGTGCACCGCAATGCGCCCTGCGATGCCGCTGCAATGCCGGGAACCCTCCCCAGCAGGTAACTCGCACTGGAATAAACGGCACCGGAGTCAAACCCCTGCGCCGCCGTGTTATGGATTTGCAATGCGCCTCACGGGCGAAAATCGGAAATGTTGAACCGCTGCCATACTGCGCCTAGACTGAAAGTTCGCTGGGCGGTTAGCTCAGATGGTTAGAGCGCGTCGTTCACACCGACGAGGTCACTGGTTCGAGTCCAGTACCGCCCACCAGCGATTTGCGTCTCGCGGTTGAACGCTGAAGGGTGCGAGACCATAATGAACTCTGGAGCCGAAGTGGCGGAATGGCAGACGCGCTACGTTCAGGGCGTAGTGTCCGTACGGGCGTGTGAGTTCAAATCTCACCTTCGGCACCAACCCTAAGCGCCCGTAGCTCAGGGGATAGAGTGTTGGGTTGCGGACCCAAAGGTCGGAGGTTCGAATCCTCCCGGGCGTACCAGCTACGAAACGAGAAGCCCCGCTTGCGCGGGGCTTTCGTTTGTCTGTTGCCTGGCGTCCCGGCCCGCTCAGTGCCCGGGCTTCATCTCCGGCTCCGGGTCTCCCGCCCTCGGCTTCAGTTCGCGCCCGCGCATCACCGCGATCGCGTCCCGCACCGTGTTCGGGATCTCCTTGCGAGAAATGAACAGGAGCACCACGCAGAGCACCGTGTAGAGCACCGCGTAAATCGCCCGTACGCCCTCATTCGTGATGAACAGCTGCGTGGCGAAGAGCACGAACAGCCCGATCGCCTCGAGCCTTCCCATCCGCAAGTTCATGAACACCGCGATGGCGAACGCCGATTGCGCCGCCGTCAGGAAGATCTCCTCCCGCTGGCGCGTGTCGAGCGGCAACCCGTGGCCGAATCCAAAGTCGCCATGGGAGAGCAGGAAAGCGATCGGCAGGGTGCCAATCAACAGCGTCCACTGGTTCACCTTCGAGGAGATGAGCACACCCATGCCGGCCGCCGCACGGCCGCGCCAGGCGAGCAGGCACGCCACCAGCACCTCCGGAGACTCCGATGCGAGCGGCGCCAGCCACTGGATCAGCAGGAATTCCGAAACTCCGAAGTCCTCACCGATGTGCACCAGCGACTCCGCGAACGGTTCTGCCGAGGAGAAAATGGTGGCCGCCGAAAAGACCAGTGTGCCGATGACCAGGGTTCGCCGGGGCGCGTCCCGGAGTTGGCCCATCGCCTTCGCCGGGCCAACCAGTTCGACGTGCTCGCTCTCCACCTTCGACGTGAAGTACATGTACATGATGAACAGCGACACAAGGATGATCGTGTCGATGATGGTCACGTGGCTGCGCAACGGGATGAAAATCACGTAGAGCGTCGCCACGGCGAGGAACACCAGTTCCAGGCTCCGCTGGCGGTTCACCACGAGCTCTTTCATCTTCGTCCGGTAGAAAAAGAGGAAGAACACGATCGGCCAGCCGACACCGATAAGCAGCCGGTTGCCGCCAGTCATGTTCGCGATCGCGAGGCCCTTCTCCGCCTCCGCCGGGTCTGCCCCGGCCTTCCAGGCCAGCACCGCGTCCACCGCGTACTCGGGCAGCACCGCGATGATGGCGATGATCGCCAGCGCGAGCCCTTGGGAGATGTCCATCTCGGCCGTCTCGGCCGCCCAGCTGAGGAGGAACGCCGCCGCCAGGATGGCCAGCCCGAAGATGATCGCCCCGGGCACGGGATCCGGGTGGATGCCCCCAAGCCGCAGGACGATGCCGGGCAGGCAGACGACTGCCATCAGCCCGATGAGCACCCAGTTGCGAGAATGCGAACCCTCCGCCTGCACGGCGGCAGCGCTCTCGCTCACAGCGAACCTCCGTCCGCGAAATCGCGCGGCGACGAGGACGGGACTCCGGTCAAAGCTGGCAATGGGTTTCCTTCGCCGCTATCCCGGGGAGGCGCGCCTCGGCCCCGGCACACGGCTGTCGCATGCTGGCCGAAAGTCTCGCCCATCCTTCCGTGGAAGGACCGCGCCACCGCCTCGCGAGGAGGGAGGATGTCGATGACGCGCGTTGGGACTACTCCCCTTCGAACGTTCGCAATCGTAACCGCGCCCGGAACACGAGTCCAACCTCGGACGACGGGCGCCTACTCGTAGAAGGCGATTGGCTCGGCCGTCTCCCAGAAGTTGTTGAGCTTCCCCGTTGGCAGGTCTCGCCCCGGGAAAAAACGGCCTGCGTGCATCAACTGCAGCATGTGCTCCGGGCTTTCGATCTCTTCTTCGAAAACCGCCGCGAAGTAGCCGATCCCCTGCGTCGAATGCGCGTCCGAACCGCCCGTGCCCGGCTTCCCGAGCGCCTTCGCAACCTGCAGCGCGAAGTAGTTCTCGCGCGGCGTGTTGCAGCCGTTCAGCACCTCAATGCCATCCACCAGCTGGAACACCGGCAGTTGTGCCGCCTGTTCCGGCGTCAGGTTGAACGGCTCCTTGCCTTCGCGCTTGAAGTGCACGGGGTCGAAGAAGTGCCGGAACGGGTGCGCCACGATCAGGAACGCGCCCTGCTCGTTTGCCACCTCCCGCAGCTTCTCCAGGCGGCGGATACCGCCCGCGTACCCTTTCAGGCCCACCGCGAGGATATGGCCCATGTCCGTCGAGACTTCCATCCCGTTCGAGACGAAAATGCCTTCGTGCTTCTTCCGAAAGGGGCTCAGGTCCCAGCTTTCCCACATCCGGTCGTGTTCGGTGATGTTGACTCCGGTCAGCCCCACCCGCCGCGCTTCGGCGATGAGGTCATCCGGGTCGAGCATGGAATCCGAGGCGCCCCTGGTGGTGTGCAGGTGCATGTCAATAATGGTGCCCGGCAACCCGCGCCTCCAATGAGTGTTTTGTGCCGTTTTTCACGAGCCTGTGGAGTATATCATCGCTCCGCGAGCACGGGCATCAACCACCCGAACAGCCCGAAGAAACTCAGCGACATCCCTGTCCACATCCACCAGAACCGCCGCGAAAACAGGAAAAGGGCGGGCACAGGCAGGAACGCCAGCGTCCCCATGATGAACAGGAAGGTCCAGCTCGGCGCGCCGAGAAAGCCCTCCGTGTCCTCGAATCCGCCCAGCTGGTAGGCCGACCCCAGGAGCATCCCCGCCATCGTCCAGACGACCCCGGTGCCGATCGAAAACGGGACCGCGAGGAGCATCCCCGGCACGTCGAGGTACTTCTGGATGAGCTCGGTCGGATCGCCGGCCTCGGCGGGGAACAGATCGCAGCCCTGATCGCGGCGCTGCACGA
>CALMIW010000333.1 GCA_937864275.1 uncultured Dehalococcoidia bacterium | reverse complement strand
CTCCGCTGCGGATGTCTTTACTTCAACCCGAACGTCGTACGTCGCGCTGTCCTGGTTCGGGTGGCTGGCAAAGTAGTTCCCAAGCAGCACGGGCGCGCGGACTCGCAGCATGGTTGGCGAGACGACCTCGATGTCCGCTAGCGAGACGGTGCCGTTGGGTGCCTCCGCAGCGGGCGAGAAGAGCCCCCAGAACTGCACGGTTTCGACCGCCGAAGTGATCGTGGCGCCCGCGACGATGAAGTTCTCGCCGGTCACCGTCAGGATTGTTCCTTCAGCCGAGTAGCTCCCGCCCGAGTCCGGCGTCACGTCGAACACCCGCGGCGTCCCCGACCCACGCAGAGTCACCGGTGCCGTCGATCGCACGCCGATCAATCCCCCGTTGTCCACGCTCAGGATCGTCACCTGGATCGTGCGGTCTTCGAACTGCTCCTTGTTCAACGTCTGGATGAACACGGACTGCGCCGAAAGGTTCGTCCCCTTCGGGAACGTCAACAGCTTGGTCGCTTCGGCCGAGGGAATGTCGAACTCGGTGACGCCATCAACCGCCAAAATCACCTTCACGTCATTGGTCAGCACGCCACCGTCGGTCCGCTGGACGGTGACGAAGACCGCGGTGCCTTCGGGGGTTTCGTACGCGGTCTTGTCGAGCTGGAAGACGCCCTCGCCTACCGCGCCCGCGTCTTCCGCGTGGTGGCCCGCGGCGAATGCAGCGGCCAACATCGCGCACAGCGCGAGCAGTACGCGAAAGCGCCAACCTTCGCCCTGAGAATGCAGCCCGGCACGCTGCCTCAAGCAGTCACCCCGCCTTTTCCATGACATGACACCCTCCCGGAGGAGGGCAGTGGTTGCTCGACCCGCACTCGATGGCTGGCGGCGGGCGCTCCAGACAGCCACAGGCACCCGTCGAGCAGAGGCGGATGATAGCCAACGCCTGTTTCCGGCACACAACCCATGCTGCAATGTTTCTCTTCGGCATCTCGGGTACGAGTGACGATTACGGCGCCTTCCAGATTCGCGACGCCCCCTCGACGGGCTCTCCGTGAAGATTTCTGCCGTGTTCCCGAGAGGGCCGGTCACCGCCTCGCGCGGTATACTCCCGGCACCCTCCGGCTGGTGAACCCATGCTCTTCCTCGATTCGCCCGAACACGCCGCGTTCCGCGCCGAACTCCGCGAGTTCCTCGCCGCCGAGCTTCCCGCCGGCGACTGGAACATGCGCAACGACCGCGACCACGTGAGCCCCGAGCATGCCCGCTTCACCGAGGAGTTCCGCAAGAAGCTGGCTGCTCGCGGTTGGCTCACCATGGGCTGGCCCACCGAATTCGGCGGAGCCGGCGCCAGCTACATGACTCAGACCGTCTATATGGAAGAGATGAGCGCAGCCGGCGCGCCTGGCGCCTACGACCAGGGTGTCTGGCTTGCCGGCCCTGCCCTCATGATGCACGGCACCGAAGCCCAACGGGAGCGCTGGCTCCCGCCCATGCGCACCGCGTCCGTCCACTGGTGCCAGCTCTTCTCCGAACCGGGCGCCGGTTCCGACCTCGCCTCGCTCCAGACCCGCGCGGTCCGCGACGGTGACGAATACGTGCTCAACGGCCAGAAGATCTGGACGAGCGGCGCCCTCGATGCCGATTGGGGCATCCTCCTCGCCCGCACCGACGCCGATGCGCCAAAGCACCGCGGCATCAGCTACTTCATGCTCGACCTGCGCACGCCGGGCGTCACCGTCCGCCCCCTCGTCAACATGATGGGCAGCCACCACTTCACCGAGGTCTTCCTGGAGGATGTCCGCGTCCCCCGCGACTGCCTCATCGGCGAAGAGAACCGGGGCTGGTACATCGCCACCACCACGCTGGACCAGGAGCGGAGCTCTATCAACCGCGTCGTCATGACGCGCAGCACGCTCGCCGCCCTCATCGACTATGTCCGCGGCGTCCCCGCCCTGAAGGCGCGCGCCGAGATCCGCAACGAACTTGCCGAACGCCATCTCGAGTTCGAAATCGGCCGCTGGCTCTGCTATCGCGTTGCCCAGATGCAGAGCGAGGGGAAAGTCCCCAACTCCGAGGCCTCGGTCTCGAAGATCTTCGGCACCGAGCTCCAGCGCCAGATGGGCATCACCGGCCTCCGCGTTATCGGCCTCCCTGGCACCATCGAGCCTGGCTCGAAGTACGCGCCCCTCCGTGGCCAGGTCGAACGCTGGGCCATGGCTGCGCCCAGCTACACCATCGCCGGCGGCACCAGCGAGGTGAACCGGAACATCGTCGCCACCCGCGGCCTCGGGCTTCCCCGCGCCTAACGCTTAGGACGTCCCGACCCCGCCCCTTGCACCCCAGCCGTCCGCGCCGCACCCTCGATCCATGTCCGAAAACACCTTCCGCACCGATGGGACCATCGACTCGTTCGAGAACCAGTTCCCGGAACGCGACTACGATATCGAGTTCACCGCGGCCGAATTCACCAGCGTCTGTCCCATGACCGGCCAGCCCGATTTCGGCACCATTGTCATCAGCTACACTCCCGACCGCCGCTGCATCGAGCTTCGCAGCTTCAAGTTCTATCTCCAGTCGTTCCGAAACCGCGGCATCTTCTACGAGAACGTCGTTAACACCATCCTCGACGACATCGTAGCCGCGATTTCCCCGCGCTTCCTTGCCGTCACCGGTGAGTTCAACACGCGCGGCGGCATCTCCGCCCGCATCACCGCCACCTACCCGGGCGAGGCAGCCTAATCGTTACGCTTTTCACGAAGCAGGCGTAGACTCGATCCTGGCTCGTTTTCGAGGTGTCCCAATGTCGGTGAAACCAGATCCGGGCGGGTTCCCCCAGCGAAAGCTGACCGAGGTGCGCTGCGTCAGCGCCCAGCAGATGCGAGACGTCCAGCGCGTCGCCCAGGAAGAATTCGGCATCGATATCCTCCAGATCACCGAGAACGCCGGACGCGCTGCCGGATTGCTGGCGCTTTCGATGCTCGGTGGTCGCGGCCGCGGCCAGCGAATCGTCATCCTCTGCGGCGGGGGTAACAAGGGCGCCGCAGGCCTCGCGGCCGCCCGCCATCTGGCCAACTGGGGCTTCCACGTCGACCCCATCATCTCCGGCGTCGAGGAAGAAGCCTCGTTCACCGTCCGCCGCCAGATCCAGATCCTCCGTCACTCCGGCATCCTCGAGCCTGCCGATATGGAATCCACCGAAATCACCGTGGAAGACCAGCTGGCAGCGGCCGAACTCGTCATCGACGCGCTCGTCGGCTACGGCCTCGAAGGCCCGCCCCAGGGGATCGCCAGCGCAGTCACCCAGCTCTCGCTCCAGGCAGCCCGCCCCACGCTGGCGCTGGATGTCCCGACGGGCGTGAACGCGACGACCGGCGAAGTCAGCACGCCCGCCATCCGCGCCTGCACCACGCTGATGCTGGACTTGCCCAAGCGTGGCGTCATCGAAGCCAGCGCACGCCAGCACACCGGCGAACTCTTCCTCGCCGATGTCGGCATTCCCATGAGCGTCCATGAGCGCCTCGGGGTGCCCGCTCCTGGGGTTTTCAGCGAGGGCCCAATCGTCCGCCTGCGCCGTTAGCAATCGCCGGGCATCGTCCCCGCGCTAAACTGCGGCCCATGCCGTACGCACCGCCCGAAGACCAGCTCGTCCTCGAACTCTTTGTTCGCGATTTCGAAGTCGCACTCGCCTTTTACACGGCGCTCGGGTTCGCCGTCGAACGCACCGAAGAAGGTTTCGCGGTGCTCCGCTGGGAAGGTTGCGGGCTGCTCCTCCAGGTGAGCGACCGGCTCGGCGAACGCCCGGCCCGGCCCGCTGCCAACCTCCGCATACTCGTGCCCGATGTCGATGAGCGGTGGCGTCTCGTGCAGCAACTCGGCGCCCCGGTCTTCGTCCCCATCGCCGACCGCGACTACGGGCTCCGCGACTTCATCGTCAGCGACCCGGACGGCTTTGGAATCCGCTTCGCATCACAGATAGCCCCCCGCCCAGCGTAGGACCGCCGCCCCGCCGTGGCTGCTGCCTTCCGCGATCAGGCGGATGGCGCCTGGCTGGTCAGCCCGGCGGTTCCGCCCTCCGGCAACGCGCACGACGTCGTGATCGCCCGGCTCCGCAGCAGGAGCGTCCAGGCCAGCAGCGCGACGGATGCTATCCCCAGGAATAGCTGCGTCGGGCCGAAGATGTTCAACGCTCCGGACGTCCCCAGCAGAGTCACGGCGATCTTGTT
>CALMIW010000332.1 GCA_937864275.1 uncultured Dehalococcoidia bacterium | reverse complement strand
GCGAAGGCGGGTCGAGGGGGGCGCCCATCGGGGCGGTCCAGTGGATGACGTTCGTCCCGCCGGTGGAAGCGGTGACGGACCCGACGTCGTAGCGGGCGACCGCCTGGAGGAAGTTCCAATCGGTCTGGAAGTCGTAGGCAACGCCGTAGGCAGCGAAGAGGTTCACCAGCTCGACGAGCGTTTCGCGGTTATCCAGGTAGAAGGCCTGGTTGTTGAGGTAATCGGGCTGCCGGGAATTCGGCTCCTCGTTGTGGGAGACGAACTGGACGTAGACGGTCCCGGGCTGCCATTCGGCGGCGGCCGAGGGGGCATCGTCACCGTCGGCGATGGGCAGGGGGATGGCGGAGGAGGTGATGAAGTCGCGGCCGCTGACGCCGGCGAGGGCCTCGAGGCTGGCGCCGAGGTCGACCGTTGTGGGGGCGCCCGGGCCGGAGACGGCAGTCATCATGAGGTGGGAGAAGACGAGGTCGCCGGACTTGTTGCAGGTGACGCTGTAGATGAGGTGGGCTGAATCGAGCCAGGCCGGGTAGTAGAACGAGGCGCCGGTGCAGGCTGCGTAGCGGGCATCGAACGCGGCGTATTCGGCGGGCGTGGAGGCGCGGAGGACGGTACGGGGCGCTGCCCAACCTTCTCCTTCCCGCTCCACCAGGGTGAGGATGGGCGCCTGGGACGAGCCGGCGACGACAGCGTTGCCATCGGGACGGACCGCGGTGTGTCCGGAGCCGTTGACCGGGGTGATAGCGGTGAGGCCGGTGCCATCGGCGTTGATGACCGCGGCCTGGGATGGCACGGACTTCCCGCCGTCGATGTGGAGTGAGAGCGAGTCGCTACCGGGGAAGAAGTCCGGGTCGCCGGCGCGCGATTCGGCCGCGGCCTGGCTGGTTACCTGCACCGGCGCGCCGAGGGTGAGCGAGCCGGTGGCACAGTCGGCTTCGACGGGCGTGAGGAAGACGTTCTGGGGGGTTGGGCCGCTGGAGGCCCAGGCGATGGCGGAACCATCAGGCGCCCAATCGGGGAAGCGGGTGGATGCGCCGAGCGAGTACGTCTTGCCGGTCGGGATGTGGGTGACCATCGCGGTCGTCGTGTGGTTGCCGGCGTCGCTGTTGTAGGCGACCCAGCAGCCGTCGGCGGAGAGCGACGGGAACCACTCGCCGGCAGTGGGCGAATCGGCGACTGCATGGAGGTCGCTGAATTCGCCGGTCGCGGAGTCGAGGACGGCCGTGTAGATGTCGCAGCCGGTGGTATCGGAGTAGAGGCAGCCGCCGGAGGGATCGCTGAGATTGGTGGCGAAGGCGACGAGCCACTGTTCCGACGG
>CALMIW010000331.1 GCA_937864275.1 uncultured Dehalococcoidia bacterium | reverse complement strand
CATCGTCTTCGGAGCAAACAAGATGCTCCGCCGGATCTAACTACTATGATCACTCACTATCTAGAGAAGATCTGTCTCGCTGTCTTGGAGTCTGTACAGGCTAGGCCGACTGCGACGAACAACGTCGACGTGCCGACGCCCCGGCTCTCCCCTTCCCAGGCACCTGTGGCCGGATTTCGCCTCATCCAGACACCGTCTGGCCTGCGCTCCCACTCAAGTTCACTGTCCTGCTGAACCCTCAAGCGGATTTCATCAGCCTTCGGGCGCGTCGTGTCAGGGACTGGCCCGCTCGTGGTCGTGCCCGGCCGAGGAATGGCCGCGGCCACGAACCAAGGCGGAAGCAATCCGAACAACGGCACAAACGCGGCATAGCCCCACGCCTTGGAAGCCCGACCTCTCTCAGCAACATCGACCCAACATGCGCCCCATGCGAACAGGTTCGCGATTGGGATCAGGAAAACGAGGACCGTCCACCATGGCCTGCCTGCGACACGAACCAGAGTCACGATATTGCCTACCGGGAGAAGACCCCACCAGGGCTGCGACACTCGGAGCTTCCATGCGGAGACTGCCACAGGCACCGTTAGAGAAAGGGCGACCGCGAGTTCCGCGGCTAAGGCGATTTCGGGTGCTCCAAACGACTCCAAGCGAGACCTCCGATGGGCGGGAATGCCGGACCCAGCGATGATCTTCGTTTGCGGCGCCATCGCCTGTCGAGATGTAGTCGGCGGAGACTAGATCAAGCGCACGCTGAGAGGCTGCAGTGCAACCCTGAGAGCACGGAATCACTCAGCCAATGGGGCGACGACCGGGACAGCTGACCGTCAGGGAACCCGAGCAATCCCGCTTGCGGAGGGCGATTCGAACAGCGGCTTCGCCGCGTCCTCGCTGAAGCTGAACGCCGGCCCCGGGTACATGCCGATGAACAACACCCCCAGCACCAGCGCCACGCCCAACGCCCCCAACACGGGGTTCACCTTCCAGCGCTTCTGCTCGCCTACCGGGTCGAACAGATACATCTGCCGGATGACCATCAGGTAGTAGTAGAGGCTGATGAAGCTGTTCACCACGGCGAGCCCAACCACCCAGAGCGTCTCGTCCGTGGTCGCGCCCTGGAACATGAAGAGCTTCGTCGCGAAGCCCGCGAAGAACGGCAGGCCGGCGAACGAGAACAACGCGCAGGTAATGACGAGCGCCAGGAACGGCTGCGTTTCCGCCAGGCCCTTCAGGTCTTCGATGTTGTCCTTGCGCGTCCGGTTGTAGAACGCCGTCAGAGCCACGAAGAGCAGCAGCGTGGAAACGACGTAGCCAATGATGTGAATGAGGAGCCCGGAGGTGGCGTTGATGCCCCCCTCTGCGTCGCCATACCCGATGGCCGCGATGCTGATGAGCATGTAGCCAACCTGGCCGATCGAGCTGTAGGCCACCAGGCGCTTGAGGTTCTTCTGCTGGATGGCAACCAGGTTTCCGAGCGTCATCGTCGCGGCGGCGAGCACGATGATCGCCCAGCGCCACTCGGCGGCGTCGACATGGATGGCCGTGCCGAAGAGGCGGAGGATGAGCGCGAAGCCGGCGGCCTTCGACAGGGTGGAAAGGAACGCGGTCACCGGGAGCGGCGCGCCCTCGTAGGCATCGGGCGCCCACATGTGGAACGGCGCAGCGGACACTTTGAAGCCGACACCGGCGATCATTAGCATGAAGCCGACGACCACGGCCAGGTCGGTATCCGAGCTCCGCTCGGCCAGGGCGGCGCCGATGCCGTCGTAGGTGGTCGTCTCCGTCACGCCGTACACCAGGCTCATGCCGTACAGGAACATGGCGCTCGAGAACGCGCCGAGCAGGATGTACTTGAGGCTCGCCTCGCTGCTGAGGTTATCCCGCTTGAGATAGCCGACGAGGATGTAGAGCGAGAAGCTCAGGAGTTCGAGCGAAATGTAGGCGGTGATCAGTTCCGTCGCCGCGGCCATGTACACCATGCCGCAGCCCGCGATAAGCATCAGGCCGTAATACTCGCCCGCAGTTTTCGTCCGTTCGCTCATGTAGTTCGCGGACATGATGGAGACGACGAAGACGATGCCGGCCGCGAGGAGACGGAAGTAGGTCGTGAAGTCGTCGCTGCTGATGAGTCCCTGGAAGCTGTTGGGGTCCTTCCCGATGAAGAAGAGCCCGGCCACGAACCATGCCACCGAGGCGAGCGCCGTGAGGTACGCCAGGGCCTCCTTGCGGAAGTTCGGCCAGAAGTGCTCGATGCCGATGATGCCGATCGCGGCGCCCGCGGCGATGTACTCCGGGATGAAGATGGTGTAGTCGCGCATCTAGCTGGCCACCCCCGGGAGGAGCATCACGGTGGCGCCGACACGGTCGGTGAACGGAGCCCACCAGACACCCATGACGACGATTGAAGCGATCAGCATGCCGCCGGAAAGGCGTTCGAGCGGCGTCAGGTCCTTCAGGTCGGACCACCTCGGGTTGAATGGGCCGAAGAACACCGTGCCGAACATCCGGAGCATGTAGGCGGCCGCGAGCGCCGCCGCGAAGATGGCGAGCGCGCCGAACACCGGGTACGTCTGGAACGTGCCCACGAAGATGTGGAATTCGGCGGTGAACCCGGAGAAGCCCGGCAAACCCACGTTCGCGAGACCGGCGATCGCGTAGAAGATGACCCAGAGCGGCATCCCCTTGGCGATACCACCGAAGTCCTTCATGTCGCGCGTGTGCGCCTGGTCGTAAAGCGCGCCAATCATGAGGAAGACGAGGGCCGTCATCACTCCGTGGGAGAACATCTGGAGCACCGCGCCAGTGATACCGAGCTCGTTCATCGTGGCCAGGCCCATGAGCACGTATCCCATGTGGCT
>CALMIW010000330.1 GCA_937864275.1 uncultured Dehalococcoidia bacterium | reverse complement strand
GCAGCCCGCCGGGTCCGCGGAACACCAACGCTCCGCTCGACACTGACATCGTGGGGGGGAGGGGGAAGGAACCCCTTCGGTGCCCGCCTGGAGAGTGTGTGCCAACAATGCAACGAGTTTCATGACCAGGTCCGATGGCGATCACGACGACGACTTCCGGCGACTGGTCGGTCTTCACGGCCGCGCGGTCGAACTGCTCCTCATGGGCTTGGAGCGAGACCCGGCGACGAGGGAGGACCTCTGGTCCGAAACGTTCACCATCGCTTACGTCCGCTTCGACCAGATCGACGGTCTCTCCGACGATGGTGTCCGAGGGTGGCTGCTGCGCACGGCCCGCTTCGTCACCGCGAACTCGGCCCGCCGTGCCATGACCCGCAGCAAGGCGACGGGCCGTCTCCTGGCCGAACAGCCACAGCCGGCTCCGTCAGCGGAGGACGCGTACTTCGAGGCCGCCAGCGCGGCCACCGAGAACGAGCAAGCGATGGTCGAAGTTGCATGGTCCTCGCTGAGCGGGCCTCACCGTGAGGTGCTGACGATGGACGCTCTCGGCTACGACGGGCCGGCAATCGCGAACGCTCTGGGCATCTCGCCTCTGGCGACGAGGTCGCGGCTCCTGCGGGCCCGCCGTGCCTTCGTCCGAGCTTGCCAGCAACCGGAAGCGTCGCTCAGATGAGCCCGGACGTGCCACGACCCGACGGACCGCTCGCCACGCTCCGAGCGTGGCTGCGCACACCACAGGACCGTTTCGACGCGCCGACCGGTGCCGAGATGAGTGGCGAGCGAATGGCGGAGCTGACCGAGGCGGCAATCGCCGACGGTCGCATCGGGTTGGCACGGCAGCAACGAGCCACTCGCCGACGCCGGGGGATCGTCGTGGTCGCGGCTGCTGCGGTCCTCTGCAGCGGCGGCGCTGTTGCCGCGGCCATCCTGCGGTCCCAACCTGACTCGCCCCAGACGGGGACCGCTTGCCATGCCGAGGCCGTCATCGGCGCCGACGCAATCGTGGTCGAGCCGGGAGGGGACCCGATCACCCGATGCCGAAAACTCTGGGATGGCGGTGACTTCAGGGAGCACGGCGTTCATGAGCCGCCAGACCAGCTCGCAGCATGCATCGGCCCGGGCGGCGGAATCGATGTCTTTCCCGGCGACGAGTCCACTTGCCCCGACCTCGGCCTCCGGATCGCCGACACCGAACTCAACGAGGAGAGCCAGGCGATCGTGGACCTCCAAGAACGGCTCATCACCGAGATCAACGAGCCCGATTGCCTCACCGAGACCGAAGCAAGCGCGGCCGCCCGCCAGATCCTCGACGACCTCGGCTTCAAGGACTGGCCCGTCAAGGTCAACCCTGATGCCACCGACGCCAGCTGCGCCAAGGCGGGCCTCGGCTCCGACAACCACCCCGTCTTCATCTTCAAGATCTGACCTCGAGGGAGAGCAACACATGCGTCGATCCATCGCCACTGCCATCCTCGGTGCTGCGATTGGTCTGCTGGCGACCACAGCACCAGTCGGTGCGGACCAGAGCGAACGGGCGGAGGAAGTCCTGGCCACGTTCGAAGGGGCCACGATCAATCTTGCCGAGGGGTGGGGCGAGGCCGGTGCCTGCACGTCCGACGGCACTGCCGCACGCTGCTATCGCACCGAGGCCGACATGAACGCAGCGGAGGGCGAATCCCTTGACCCCAGCGGTCCCGCAACGTTCGCAACGTGCTCCGCCTCGCTCCGGCTCTACCGGGGGACGAGCTACAGCGGCGGCGTCCTGCAGCTCACGACCCGGTACACCTTGATCAACTTGGCCAGCCACGGGTTCAACAACGACACCTCGAGCTATCGAGTCGGCCCCTGCGCAGCGACGTTCTACGACACGACGACCGGCAGCGGCGTCTACCCGGGCAGCACCGCAGCGAACGTCTCCAAGGCGACCATGTCGTCCGGCTGGGACAACCGGATCGGAAGCGTCTACATCGCCTGATCCGGGTGGCGATGGCCGAGGAGGCCAAGACAACGTACCTCCAGGTGGTCATCGACTGAGGTTGGCTCACCCCGCGGCCGATCAGCGCGGGTGCTGTCAGCCGATTCCGAGGCCGGGCGCCGGGCGCGCGGGACCGCGGCGCTGCATGGCTGCGGTCTCGCGCTCGAACCGTTCGATGTAGGCGATCCGCCTCGCGTCCTTCAGCTCCTGGGATGCTCGATCTCGGGCGTCGAGGAAGGGCTCGGCGACGTCGGCTGCCGCATCGCGCACGACCGTCGCCCTCTCGATGGTGTCGGCCGCGTCGCGGAGCGGTTCGCGCAGGCGGAGCTTCACGAGCGGTCCGCCGGTGTCCCTGCGGTATCGAAGTCGGGCTTCGGCTCGGAGGGCCTCATCGAGGTCGGACTGTGCTTCACCAAGGCGCGCGCTGTGGGGTCCCGCCGCTCGGAGGGCCCGTTCGTAAGCCTTGGTGCAGGCGGCGACGCGCTCCTCGGTGGTCGGTACCGGGGTGCGGCGTCGACCGGGTTCGACGCCAGGGCCACGGCACGCGTCGCCGGGCCGGTCGTTCACCTGTTCGAGCAGTTCGCGGCGTCGGACGACGGCGGGGACGTCGGCGCCGGTGTCGTCGACCGCCCGGGGCGGCGGACCGCGGGTGGCGCCGACGTAGAGGCTGCGGTGGCTGGTTGCTGGAGTGACGACGGCGATGCCGATGTCGACGGTGTCGCCTTGGTTGCCGTGGACGGTGGCGGCGTAGCCGAGGCGGACGTGGCTGCGG
>CALMIW010000329.1 GCA_937864275.1 uncultured Dehalococcoidia bacterium | reverse complement strand
CCGAGGACCAGCGCGGCGTAATGCTTCGTGGTGGGGAACCGACGGAGGGGGGGGGCAGGCACGCGCGTGCCGCCCGCCTCGGGATGGATGCGCTCTTCGCCCGATGCCTCGAAGGCCGAGAGTGTGTGCTTGTGAACGGCGATGTGGTCCGGGTGGCCGTAGCCGCCTGACGGGTCCCAGGTGAAGACGAGGTGCGGCCGCGTCTCGCGCATGATCTGAACGAGATGGCCCGTGACGGCTTCCGAAGGCTGCTGATGGAGGCTCCGGGGATCCTCGTTCTCGGGAGTGCCGGCCATGCCGCTATCGCGGAAGGGGAGGAAGCGGACGTCGCTGAGGCCGATCTGCGCCATTGCGGCGCGCAATTCCAGTTCGCGTACGTAGCCAAGGGTTTCGGGGGTGCCGTACGCCGGGTCGCTAATCTCGCCGACTTCGCCGCGGGTGGCGCAGACGAGGGTGACGCGAGCGCCACGAGCGATAAAGGAGGCGAGGGTTCCGGTGGACTGCCCCTCATCATCGGGGTGGCCGTAGACGGCGAGGATTCGGACGTGGTTCATGGCGTCCAATCGTAGCGGGTTTCCGGGATGCAAGGTGCTCTCCGAACGGCTAGTGTTTCATGGCACTAACGGAGGCCAACCCATGCACTTTGACGACATCACCTACGTCGTGGACCACGGCATCGCCCGGCTCACGCTGAACAAGCCCGAGAAGATGAATGCCCTTTCGTGGGGCTCCTGGGCGGAGATCGAAAATGCGATCGCCGCTGCAGACGCCGACGACAACGCGAAGGTCGTGCTGATCACCGGGGCGGGCCGCGGCTTCTGCGCGGGGACGGACCTCACGACCGGGACGAAGGAATCCGATTGGCCGGCGCGTCCGCTTGGCGGACGCCCGGGGATGATGCGGTCGCGCTACCTTGGCACCGCCAGCGTCTACCATTGCCGGAAGCCGACGATCGCGGCGGTGAACGGGGCGAGCGTTGGCGCCGGGTTCTCGCTGGCGATGGCGTGCGACATCCGGATCGCCTCCGAGGCGGCGAAGTTCAGCGCGATCTTCGTGAAGCGCGCAATCGTGGCGGACACGGGCTGCACGTGGTTCCTTCCCCGGCTCGTCGGAGTCGAAAACGCGCTGAAGCTGATGTACACCGGCAAGATCATCGATGCCGCCGAGGCGCTCCGGATCGGGCTGGTGAGCGAGGTGGTACCCGCGGAGCAGCTCGCCGAGCGGGCAACCGCGCTCGCACGCGAGATCGCCGACGGACCGTCGCTCGCGATCGAACTGATGAAGCGGTTGACCCACGAGGGACTGACTCGCGGCCTGGACGAGCAAATCGAGATGGAGCAGTTCCTCCAGGGCATCACGCACAACTCCGAGGACGCGAAGGAAGGGCGGCTCTCGTTCCTCGAGAAGCGCGAACCCGTGTTCAAGGGCCGCTAACAGACGACCTTGCCGGGCTCCATGCCGCCGCCTCGCGGCGCGGCCGGGTGCGGCACATTCGACAGCAGACGAACCACGACCACAAAGGACCACCTATGGCACGCATGCGCTTCGGCGTCTTCCTCGCACCCCACCACCCGATTGGCGAACACCCGACACTCCAGATCCTCGGCGACCTCGAGCTCGTCGAGTTCGTGGACAAGCTGGGGTACGACGAGTTCTGGTGCGGGGAGCACCATTCGGGCGGCTGGGAGACGATCGCTTCGCCGGAACTGTTCCTCGCGGCGGCGGGGGAGCGCACGACGCGGATCATGCTGGGGACCGGGGTGGTCTCGCTGCCGTACCACCACCCGTTCAACGTAGCGCAACGCATCGTGCAGCTGGACCACCTGACGCGGGGACGGGCGATGCTCGGCGTGGGGCCGGGGGCGCTTCCCTCAGACGCGCGGATGCTCGGGATCGACCCGGCACTGCAGCGCGCCGGATGGACGAGGCGCTCGGCGTGATTATCCGGCTGCTTCGCGAAGAAAGGCCGTTCAGCTACCGGTCCGACTGGTTCGAACTCAACGAGGCGCAGTTGCAGATCAAGCCGCTGCAGGAAGACATCCCGATCGTGTGCGCCTCGACGATCAGCCCGGCGGGGATGAAGGCGGCGGGCAAGTACAGCGTCGGTGTTATCTCGCTGGCGAGCGCGAGCGAAGAAGGGCTGGCGGCACTGCCGACGCAGTGGAGCTTCGGCGAGACGTACGCGGCCGAGCACGGCAACACGATTGACCGCAGCAAGTGGCGGATCAATGCCAACATCCACATCGCGCCGACGAAAGAGCAGGCCATCGCCGAGATAGCCGACGGGCTGCTGCGCTGGCACAACGAGTACAACGTGGACATCCTCGGCCGGATCGGCTCGGAGAAGTACACCGACGCAACGGCGTTCGCGACGCGGATGGCGAACACAGAGGGTTCGATGATCGGCACGCCCGAGGATGTCCTGGCATCGATCAACCTGCTCCAGAAGCGCTCCGGCGGGTTCGGGACGTTGATCGCGTTTGCGCACGACTGGGCGCCGCGGGAGGCACAACTGCGGAGCTTCGAGATGCTGGCGCGGTACGTCATTCCGAAGGCGCAAGGGCTGCTGGAGCCCGTGCAGCGGTCGGCGGACTTCGTCTCGGCCCACCGGGGAGAGCTGATGGAGGGCGCGAATAAGGCCGTCCTCAGCGCGATCCGGCAGCACAACGCGAGCCATCCCCGTGAAGACGCGGGGACCGCGGCAGGGCACTGACTCCGGAAGAGCGAGCGCCGCTATGGAGCACCACGGCGAGGGCACGTTCTTCGATGGGCCAGCCGAGTTCCGGGCCTGGCTCGCGGAGAACCATGCCTCGGCGAGCGAGATCTGGGTCGGGTTCTACAAGAAGGGCTCCGGCAAACGCGGACTGACGAATGCAGAAGCGCTGGACCAGGCGCTGTGCTTCGGCTGGATCGACGGGATCCGGAAGACGAACGGCGACGAGAGCTACAAGAACCGTTACACGCCCCGGCGGCCGCGAAGCGTCTGGAGCCTCATCAACATCCGCCGGATGGAAGAACTCATCGGACTGGGCATGGTTGAGCCCGCGGGACTGGCGGCGTTCGAGTCGCGGACGCCAGAACGGACGGGAGTGTACTCGTCGGAGCAGGCGGACGTTTCATTCGAGCCCGAGGCGCTGGGAGACTTCGAGGCCGACGAAGCCGCCTGGGCATACTGGCAAGCGGCTCCCAGGGGCTACCGGAAGACGGCGACCTGGTGGGTGGTGAGCGCGAAACGACCCGAGACGCGCGCGAAGCGCCTCCGGGAGCTCATCGAGTGCTCGCGCCGGGGCGTACGCATCCCGATGCTGCGGCGGGATGCGGGAGCGCCCTAAGTCCGGGCCAAACGCCGGCCGGTCAGTGGCCTCCCGCGGGCTTGGCGGGAGCCGCGGCAGATTCGCCCGGCTCGTCGAGGTGCAGGTAGGCATCGGCGAAGGCTTCGTTCACGTGGAGGACGCCGTCGTTCAGCGTCGCGAACGCGTAGTCCGGCGTTATCTCTGGGAGGGCATCGGCCTGCGCCTGGGTGGTGACAACGCTACCCGCGGGGACGTAGCGCGCCTCGGGGACGTTGACGCCGATGACCTTCGCGCCCGGTTCGATGACGACGTTCTTGCCGATGGTGGCCTTGAAGACGAGTGCCTGCATACCGACGAAGGTGTGGTCGCCGACGGCGGCGGGCCCGTGGACCTGGGACTGGTGGGCGAGGGAAACGCCCTTGCCGATGTAGACGGCGTACTTCTTGCCGCCAACGGTGACCAGGTTCTTCTCGACCGGTTCGCCCTCGCTGAGCGTCTCGAGGGCGTGGAGGACGACGCCGTCCTGCACGTTCGATCCTTCGCCAACGACGATTGGCTGGCCCTCATCGCCGCGGATGCTGGCGAAGGGCGCGACGAACACCTGCTTCCCGATACTGACGTTCCCGATGACAGAGGCCAGCGCATCGACATAGGCGCCGGCGCCGACAACCGGCGATTCGATGTCCGGGTTGAAGCTGGTGGCAACGTTGGGGCGAAGGTTGGAAGCGGCGTGGTCTTCCGCGGCCGGCGGGGCGGCGTCGGCTGGAGCGAAGCGGTCCTGGTAGCCAATCCTTGCGCGGAGGGCGACGACAGCGACGATGA
>CALMIW010000328.1 GCA_937864275.1 uncultured Dehalococcoidia bacterium | reverse complement strand
CGGCAGAAACCCCCGCGCCCGCCCGCTCGATGCTCGGCTACCTGGCGCTCGCCGGCGCCCTGGTGCTGGCGATCGGCGTCGGAGCCTACCTGTTCGTCTCCAGTGGCGGCGACGATGAGCCGGACCTCAGCGACCTCGGCCTCGAGAACCCCTACCCGAACACCGGCCCCATCGACCCCAACCGTCCGAAGGAAGGCGAAAAAGCGCCCGACTTCGCGCTCGTGGACGCGCGCGACACCTCAAAGGTCATCAAACTCTCGGACTTCCGGGGCAAGGCCGTCATCGTGAACTGGTACGCGAGCTGGTGCGGCCCCTGCAAGAACGAGATACCGGCGCTCATCAAGGCGCAGGAAGCGCTCGAAGACGACCTCGTCGTCCTGGGCGTCGATTTCCTCGAATCCAGCGCCGCCGCGACTTCGATCCTGGACGACTTCGGTGCGACCTACCCGGCAGTCCTCGATGCCTCCGGCTCCGTGGCCGAACACTACCGCACCAGCGGCGGCGTCCCGGTCAGCTTTTTCATCGATAAGGAAGGCATCCTCCGCGCCACCCGCCGGGGCGAGCTCTACGAGAAGGACCTCTCCGGCTTCCTCGAACAGGTGGGCCTGAGCTACACACCGTAGTTCGCTTCACACTCACGTCCCGGCGGCCAGCCGAAAACCCCCGGTGAGCACCGCACTGTGACAACACTCACAGTGCGGCCCGGCGTTCGCCCCTAGATTTGTTGAACGGCCGGTAAGGGAGAGGAAACCTGGCGGCCCGCTGGAGACGCATTACTTGACCACACCGACCCTTCTCGCGGATGGCCCCTGGGAACTGAAGCCCCGGGCCCGCGCGATCCTTTTCGTCGATGTCGCGGGGTCCCTGCGCATCACCCGCCAGCTCGGCGATGCCCGCGCCTACCATCTGCTCAAGTTCCTGGCCGACACCATCCACCGGGCCGAGACGAACACGGGCCGCGTCGTCCGCTCGCTCGGCGACGGCTTCCTGCTCTCCTTCGACACGGTCGATGAAGCGCTCGCCCACGCAACGACGGCCCAGGCAGAAATCGCTCGCTGCAACCCCACGGAAGTCCCGCTCAAGATCCGGTGCGGCATCCACTACGGCAACGTCATCGAAGCCGATGGCGACCTCTTCGGCGTCTCCGTCTACCTCGCCAGCCGCGTCACGAACCACGCCCACGGCGGCGAGATTCTCCTGACCGGCGCCGCCCGCGACGCCAGCGAACGCGACCCCGAGTCGTTCACGGACTTCGGGCCCACGCTGCTCCCCGGCTTCGAAGAGCCTGTCCGGGTATACGAATACCCCTGGCGGTAGTCATCCCGGACAGAGGAGACGCTAACGTCGCACCGCCCCGGGGATCCCGGACGGGTCGACGCGCATGCCGAACAGCTCCTGGTTGTGGCTGTGCGCCAGCTGGTGAAGGTTGAAAACGCTGAGCATCGCCTGCCACTGTCCCTGCGCTTCCAGCGTCTGGTTCACCGCCTCCTTCGAGAGCTTCAGCGCGAACGACGGCTTCAGCGCGATCCGCTTCGCGATTTCGAGGGTGAACTCGGAAAGCTGGTCGCGCGGCACGACGTGGTTCACCATCCCCAGCCGGAACGCGTCCTGGGCGCTGACCCAGTCGGCCGTGAAGAGCATCTCCTTGGCCTTGCGCGCGCCCAGTTCCCACGGGTGGGCGAAGTATTCCACGCCGCAGACGCCCATCTGGGCCACCGGGTCCTGGAACTGGGCGTCCTCGCTCGCGACGATCAGGTCGCACACCCACGCGAGCATCAGCCCGCCCGCGATGCACTTGCCCTGGACTTCGGCAATCGTCGGCTTCGGGATGTTGCGCCAGCGCCGGCACATGCCGAGGTAGATCTCCTCCTCGACCGCCATGTAGCCCTCCGCGCCGGGCTTGTTGAACTCGCGCCAGGTGCCCGCCACCGGGTATTCGGAGAGTGGCTTACTCCCGCCGCACAAGTCGTGGCCGGCCGAAAAGTGCGGCCCCGCGCCCGCAAGGATGATCACCCTCACCGATTCATCGGCCCCGGCGTAGTCGAAAGCCGCGTTCAGGTCGTAGGTCAGCTGGTTGTTCTGGGCATTCCGCGCATCCGGACGGTTCTGGGTGATGCGGGCGACGCCCTCCGCGGGCATCTCGTACAGGACGGTTTCGAACTCGGGCATGGGCCACCTCCACGAATGGAGGGAGTATGGCCGATCGGCACGCCCCGGGTCAGACCCCGACGGCCAGCGGCTCCGCCGGGAACACCCCTTCGAGCAGCGGCGCCAGCAATTCGGCGAAGTTCCCGGGCACCAGCGTTTCCGGGTGCGCCGCAAGCTCCTCCAGAGAGAACCAGCGATAGGCCGTCAGGAAGCCACGCTCCAGTTCCTCGTGGTTCTCGGTGTTCACCTCGAACGGTCGCGTCCGCACGACGAAGTAGCTTTCCACCTGGCGGAGCATCCCCTCGCCCCAGCGAAACGTGTGGTCCCGCCGCCAGACCCACGGCCCGATTTCGACGTCCTGGAGCCCGGTTTCTTCGAACAGCTCCCGGCGCACGCAATCGATGGCTTCCTCTCCGGGGTTCATACCGCCGCCGGGCGTGATCCAGATGAACCGGCCGGCCGGGCCGGGCACCTGGGCGCGGAACAGCAACGTCCGGCCAGCATCGTCGATGACGACGGCACGGGCGGCGTAGCGGACGACAACGGGTCCGGGATCGCTCACGACCTCGAGCGTAACGCCTTCGAGGGCTAGGCGGGCTTGCGCGCCCGGAAGACGCCAATCGGGATCGTGAAACCCCACGGGTCCTCGCGGATCTCGAAGGCCGACCGCACGGAAGACGCCGCCTCGGCCAGCAGCTGCTTCAGCATCGCCACCTTCTCCGGCGGAGTCTGCATCCGCTTCACCCAGTCCGCTCCGTCGAGCGCGAGCGGGAAGCGCTCCAGCATCTCAGGCTCGAGGCCCGCGGCCTTGAGCATCCGCATCCACTCGGAACCCCTGTAGTTCCGGACATGCGACGAATCGCGCAGGAACTCCATCGTGTTGAAGAACGTGTCGCAGGCCGGGTCTTCCGGGGAAACCGTGTCCGAGACCAGCAGCAGCCCGCCCGGCTTGAGCACGCGGAACGCCTCGGAAAGGGCGCGGCCGGGATCGCTGTAGTGGTGCGCGCTGACGCGGCTGGTGACCACATCCACGGTGCCGCTGACGAACGGCAGCTGCTCCACATTCCCGACGCGGAATTCGACGTTCGAAAGCGAGCGCTGCGCCGCCAGGGCGTTCGCCGACACAACCATCTCCGGGGTGACGTCGATGCCGATGACGCGCGCCGCCTTCCGGGCGCAGGCCATGGCCGTGTGGCCCGGGCCGCAACCAAGGTCGAGCACTGTCTCTGTGCCTTTGAAGTCGCACGCCGCGACGAGGAGGGCGAGGTCTGGCCCCGAGGCATGGAACGAACTGTTCACGTAGGCCTCGGCTACCGCGCCGAATTGCTGCTTCACCTGTTCGGTCACGCCCGTCATGTCATTCTCCGGTTTCCCGGGCGCGCGGCCGATGACGAAGTCCTTCATCGCCTAAGCGTGAGGCCTCCAGGTGGGGCGCGCGTCCGTCCAAGGTCGGATTTAGCATGGCCCGAACAACGCCGTCGAGCCAAGATATGATTTCCATTGATTCGATAGCTGGAAGGCATGTATGGAACTCCACCACCTCCGCTACCTCCGCGCGGTCGTCCGCACCGGCTCCGTGACAGCCGCCGCCGAAGCGGAGTACGTGGCGCAACCGTCCGTCTCCAAACAGCTCCGCGCCCTGGAGCGCGAACTGGGGGTGCCGCTCTTCCACCGCGTCGGCCGCAAGGTCGTCCCCACGGATGCGGCAGTCGCCCTCGCGGACTGCGCCGACCGCGTCTTCGATGAGATCGCCGCGACGCTCGCCGCTGTCTCAGGCCCGGATTCGGCGCTTGGCGGTTCGCTGCGGATGTGCGCGACCGAGACCGTCACCGACAACCTCCTGCCGCCGGCCCTGGCCGAGCTCCGCCTGCGCTACCCGCGCTGCCACATCCTCGTGGAGATGCTCGGCACCGATGACGCAATCGAGCGCATCCTGGCCGACGAGTTCGACCTCGCGATCGTCGTCCTGCCGCTGTTCGACTCGCGACTCGAGGTCCAGCCGCTGCTCACGGAAGAGATCATGCTCGCCGTCGGGCGGGAGCATCGCTGGGCGCGCGAGGGGCGGGTGGCGCTGCGCGACGCGCTCGCCGAACCGAACCTGCTCCTCTCGATGCCGGGCCTCGGCCTGCGAGCGATGGTGGACGAAGCCGCCCGCGACGCGGGAATCGAACTGCAGACCACCTTCGAGATCCGCTCCCAGCAGGCGATCCTGGCGCTTGTGGCCTCCGGCGGCGGCATCGCCCTTTCGCCACGGATGAGCGTGGAGGGGCGCGACGACGTTGTCGCGCTGGAACTGGATCCGCCGCTTCAGCGCGAGGTCGGCTGGGTACGGCGGAAGGGCCGCCACCTCCCACGCATCGCCGAGGAGCTCCTGATCCTACTCTAACGCCCGCTCAGTTCCTCGAGAGCATCCTGCAGACGGCGCTCGGAAATCGGCGCACGGGCGACCTCGTCGCCCGCGACGCACACCACCGGGACTTCGAGGAAGTACCTGGCCTGCAGGTCCGGGTCGCCGTCGATGTCGATCGGCGTCACCCGCAGGGGCAGCTTCTTGCCGATCCGCGCGAGGTGGAACTCCGCCTGGTCGCAAAGCCCGCAGCCCCGTTTCCGGTAGAGCGTCACTTCGAGCGGCGCGGCCACCGGTCAGGCCGGGGTGGCGGCTGGTTCGGTGTCGTCGTCTTCGCCGGGAAGCGGAAGGTCGCCCCAAACCCGTTCCGCGTATTCGCGGGTGATCGGGCCCGGGTGCCGGTAGAGGATGCCCGCGGCGATGACGGCGACGCCAAGGAGAATGCCACTCGTCAGTTGTGGGACGGGCACGCCCCCGAGCGTCTGCTCATCGAACCGGAAGTAGCTGAGGATGAAGCGCAGCACGCCGTACATCGCGACGTAGCTGCAGAAGACCCAGCCGGGCACGCGGATGAACCGGCGCGAGACGAAGAGCAGGATCGCGAGGATGACGAAATCGCCCACCAACTCGTAGCCGCCCGCCACGGGGTGGACCGCATACGTGTCGAGCGGCTTCAGCGGGTCGTTCGGGTCCGGGTTGTTCTGCCACCAGA
>CALMIW010000327.1 GCA_937864275.1 uncultured Dehalococcoidia bacterium | reverse complement strand
CGTTGGAGATCATCTTGGCACGCAGCGCATGTTTGGTTGCGATAGCGATCGTTGGAAACGAGGGGTCGATGAGGGCGATCGGGCCGTGTTTCATCTCCCCAGCGGCGTAGCCTTCGGCGTGGATATAGGAGATTTCTTTCATCTTCAAGGCACCTTCCATAGCCGCGGGGAAGGCGAGGGCGCGGCCCAGGAAGAGGAGGTGCTGGGTGGTCGCGTAGCCGCCGGCGAGCCGCTGGTACTGCTTCGCATCGGCGAGCACCCGGGCGACCGCATCGGGCAACTTTGCCAACTCCCCGAGACGCGACTTCACGTCCTCCGGCGTGATCCGGCCCTTCGCCTGCCCGAGCTTCAACGCGAGGGCGTAGAGGGCGACCACCGCCGCCGTGAAGCACTTGGTGCTTGCGACGCCGCGTTCGAGCCCCGCCCGCGTGTAGACAGCGCCATCGGCGACGCGGGCGGTCTGGGCGCCTTCGGTGTTGCAGATGGTCACCTGGAGGGCGCCCTTCTGCTTCGCGATGGCCATCGCCTCGAGGACGTCGACGGTCTCGCCGGACTGACTGACGGAGACGACGAGCGTCGCGCGGTCGAGGACGGGATCGCGGTAGCGGAACTCGCTGCCGTTGTCGGTCTCCGCGGGTACGTCCGCGAACTGCTCGAAGTAACGCTTGCCGATCATCGCGGCGTGGAGCGAAGTGCCCATGCCGATCAAGACGACGCGCTCGACACTCGCCAGCCGGTCCGCGGCAGCGCCAAGGTCGTTGAGGTAGAGCTCGGCTGGTTCGAGGGTGGCGAGGCTCCAGATCGTGTCCGACAGGGCCTCGGGCTGCTCCATGATCTCTTTCAGCATGAAGTGCTGGTAGTCGCCCTTGAGGGCGCTCACCGGGTCAATGGGGATGCGCTTCACAGGTACCTCGAGGGTGTTCCCTTCTGTGTCCACGAAGACCGCGCCGTGCTTGTCGATGCGTGCGAACTGCTGGTCCGCGAGGAAGGCGACGCGCTGGGTGACGGGCAGTACCGCGGCCAGATCGCTCGCCAGAACCATCTCCCCATCTCCGTACCCGATGACGACGCCGCCAGCGTTGCCGAGCCTGGCAGTCACCATGACGCCGGGTTCGGCGGGACACATCGCGACGATCGCCTGCGAGCCATGGAGGAGAGCGGCGGTCCAGCGGAGGGCGTCGAGCAGGCTATCGCCGGCGTTCAGACGCTCTTCCATGAGGTGGGCGATGGTTTCGGTGTCGGTTTCGCTGCGGAAGTTGTGGCCGCGGGCGAGGAGCTGAGCGCGCAGGTCCGCGTAGTTTTCGACGATGCCGTTGTGGATGACGACCACTTCGCCGCCGCAGCTCATGTGCGGGTGTGCGTTCTGGTCACTCGGCTTGCCGTGGGTGGCCCAGCGGGTGTGTCCGATGCCGGTGGTGGCGGCGCTGGCCTCGGCCGCGACGGCCGCTTCCAGGTTCGCGATTTTGCCCTGCTTCTTGGTGACGGAGAGCGTGCCGCCTTCGTTTGGATCGAGCACGGCGATGCCGGCGGAGTCGTATCCGCGGTATTCGAGGTCTTTGAGCGCGCGTAAGAGGACGGGGACGGCGGGCTTGTCGCCCGCATAACCGACGATTCCACACATGGGGAGCTGGCTCCTTTGCCCTCGGCCCGGGAGGGCACGGCGGCAGCACACCAAACCCGCGAGCGGCGGGTCGTACC
>CALMIW010000326.1 GCA_937864275.1 uncultured Dehalococcoidia bacterium | reverse complement strand
CAACATCGGGACTGTCGAGAACCTTGTCGTGAAGGGCAACGGCGGCGACGACAGCTTCTCGGCCACGGGCAACCTCGCCGCGCTCATCGGCATCACGGTTGACGGCGGCGCAGGGAACGACACGATCCTCGGCAGCAACGGGGTCGACGTCCTCATCGGGGGCGGCGGAGACGACTTCATCGACGGGCAGCAAGCGAACGACGCGGTGTTCGGCGGCGCCGGCAACGATACGTTCCAGTGGGACCCCGGCGACGGGAGCGATGTCCTCGAAGGCCAGGGCGGGCTGGACAGGATGCTGTTCAACGGCAGCAACGGAGGCGAGATCTTCGACATCTCGGCGAACGGCGGCCGGGTCCGCTTCACCCGCAGCCTCGGCGCGATCGTCATGGACCTCGACAACATCGAGAGCATCGACCTGAACACCTTCGGCAACGTGGACAGCGTGGTTGTGCGCGACCTCGCCGGGACCGACGTGAAAGAGGTCAACATCAACCTCGCCGCTTTTGGCGGGATCGGCGACGCGCAGCTCGACGACGTGATCCTGATCGGCACGAGCGGCAAGAACGTGGTGCAGGTTGCCGGAGACGGGTCGGCCGCATCCGTCACCGGCCTGGCGGCCACGGTGAACATCAGCGGCGCCGAGCCTGCGAACGACCGGCTGACGGTCAACGGCCTGGCGGGCAACGACGTCATCGACGCCAGCGCCCTGACGGCCAGCGCCATCCAGTTCGCGGCGAACGGCGGCGAGGGCAACGACGTCCTCACCGGCGGGGCCGGGAACGACACGCTCCTGGGCGAGGACGGCGACGACGTGCTCACCGGGGGGCCGGGCCTCGACGTCCTCGACGGCGGCGCCGGGAACAACACAGTGACCCAGGACTAGCCGTCGCGGGCACGCCAATCGGCCGGGCGAGGAGCAGGGCACCTGCTCCCGCCCGGCTTTTGTGCGTGCCGGTTTGGATGACTGTGTCTCAGGCGGGAGCGGCAGTGCCTTCGCTGGCACCGAAGTAGCGGCGGCGGGCCCAGAGGGCGACGTAGACAAGGGCGACGAGCGCGGGGACTTCGATGAGCGGGCCGACGACGCCGGCGAGGGCCTGGCCGGAGGTAACGCCGAAGGTGCCGATGGCGACGGCGATGGCCAGTTCGAAGTTGTTCCCGGCGGCGGTGAAGGAGAGGGTGGCGGTCTTCGGGTAGGAGAGCCCCTGGGCGCGGCCCCAGGCGAACGACGCGGTCCACATCAGGGCGAAGTAGGCGACGAGGGGGACGGCGATGCGGGCGACATCCAGCGGTTGCGAGGTGATGGCTTCGCCCTGGATGGCGAAGAGGATGACGATGGTGAAGAGGAGGCTGTAGAGCGCCCACGGCCCGATGCGGCGGAGGAAGACCTGTTCGTACCAGGCGTCGCCCTTCTTCGAGCGGCCGATGAGGCTGGTGAGGAGGCCGAGGACGAGCGGGACGCCGAGGAAGATGAGCACGGACCTGGCGATATCCCAGAAGGCGAAATCGACGGCGGTCTTCTCGAGGCCGAGCCAGCCGGGCAGGAGCTCCAGGTAGAAGTAGCCGAGGACGGCGTAGGCACCGACCTGGAAGACGGAGTTGAGGACGACGAGGACGGCGGCGGCTTCGGTATCGCCGCAGGCGAGCGAGTTCCAGATGAGGACCATGGCGATGCAGCGGGCGAGGCCGACCAGGATGATCCCCGTGCGGAACTCCGGGAGATCGGGGAGGAAGATCCAGGCGAGCGCGAACATGAGCGCAGGCCCGACGAGCCAGTTGAGGAGGAGCGAGGAGACGACGAGCGGTTTGTCGGCAGTGACATCGTGGAGACGGTCGTAGCGGACTTTGGCGAGGACCGGGTACATCATGCCGAGGAGGCCAATGGCGATCGGGAGCGACGTCTGGTCGATCTTCACGCTGTCGAGCTGGTCGTTGAGGTCCGGGAAGATGCGGCCGAGAGCGAGGCCGAGGACCATGGCGATGCCGATCCAGACCGGGAGGAAGCGGTCCAGGGTGGAGAGCTGGGCGAGGACGGAGGATTCGAACTGGCCGTGACTGGCAGCAGGCTTCTGCAACGCTGGTGGTCCTCCGGGTGTGGTCCGGGCGCACTGTGCCACGAATCCGTTAACGGGCCGTTAGCACTGGCATCGCCCATCGACTCCACAAGGTTGACGCACCGGGGAAAATGAGTCGAACCGGGCGGGAGTTCTGGACGACTGAACGGAGAGTGGGGCCCGTTCGTCCATTACGGACAGCGGCGCCGACGGGCCATGATCGCAGTTGGAGCGGAAGGAGTCGAAAGAATGCCGAACACACCTCAGAACAAGTCGCCGAAGAACCTGCCTCCGCGCACGCCGCGTGTGGACGCGATCGTCTCCGAGGCCGGGGAGGATCCGTACCGGCTGATCAGGTCCTATCCGGAACCGACGGCCTGTTCTTCCTGTGGGTCGATCTATCGGGAGGGGCGCTGGACGTGGGGCTCGAAGGCTGACGCCGCGGGCGCCAACATGGTGGTCTGCCCGGCGTGCCGCCGGATCAAGGACGAGTACTTCGCCGGCGAGTTGATCGTCTCCGGCGCCTTCGTGGCGAGCCACCGCGACGACGTGGTCGCGACACTGCGCGCGGAAGCGGAAGAGGAGACGCGCGAGCATCCCCTGCACCGGATCGGCCGGATGGAAGAGTTGAGCGACCGCGTCCTTGTGTGGACGACGGACGTGCACCTGGCGCGGCGGCTCGGCGAAGCACTGAATTCCAATTACAAGGGCTCGCTGAAGTTCGACTACCCCAAGGGCGACGAGACGATTCGGGTCGAGTGGGAACGGCTCGACGCGCATGCCCCGGCACCATCGCCTGTGGCGAAGCAGATCCCCATCGAGATCCTGGCCAGCGGTCTCGCGGTAGGCCCCGAGGTGGAGACGTACGTCCGGGAGCGGCTGGCGAAGCTGGACCGCTTCAACAGCCGGATGCAGGCCTGCCGCGTGACGATCGAGGCGCCGACCGGGCACCACAAGCAGGGCGGGCCGTTCGACGTGAGTATCAAGATCGAAGTGCCCGGCCCGGACATCATCGTCAATCGCCAGCAGGCGAAGGACCTCCACGTCGCTATCCGGTTCGCGTTCGACGCGGCCCAGCGGATGATGGATGACCAGGTGCGGAAGATGCGGCCCGAAGAGCCACGGACGGACGACCGGACGTTCGGCACGGTGGTGCGCGTCTTCCCGCAGGAGGGCTACGGCTTCCTGCAGGCGGCAGACGGCCACGAGGTGTACTTCCATCGCAACAGCGTGGTGGGGGCGGAACTCGAGGCGCTGGCGGTGGGTGCGCGCGTGCGCTTCGCCGAGGAGCCGGGCGACAACGGCCCGCAGGCTACGTCGGTAGTGCCGTAGGCGAGCGCCCGGCCGGGCTCGACCCGGGGTGGTAAGGAGCCGCCGATGACAGGCAGCGGTATCGCGATCGACTGGCTGCTGGAGCCGGACAGTGAGAACCCGGGCGTGCGGTACTTCGCGCTTCGGGACCTGTTGGGCCTCGGGCCGGAGGATGCGGAAGTCCGTGAGGCGCAGGCGGCGGTGATGGCGACCGGGCCGGTGCCGCGCATCCTTGCGGCCCAGCACCCGGACGGGTACTGGGCGACGCCCGGCGCCGGATACGGGCCGAAGTACCAGGGGACGGCCTGGCAGATCGTGTTCCTGGGGGAGCTGGGGGCCGATGGCGCGGATGCGCGCGTCGCGGCGGGATGCCGGTACCTGCTGGAGCACACGCAGACGGCAACCGGGGGATTCGGGTGTTCGGCGGCGTTGCGGACGCCACCACCGCCATCGAGCGTGATCCACTGCCTGAACGGGAACCTGCTCTGGGCGCTGATCGGCCTCGGCTGGCTGGAGGACCCGCGCATCGGCAGGGCGATCGAGTGGCAGGCGCGGTCGATCACGGGTTCGGACCCGGATGTGCGGTACTACCGTTCGGGGACGAGCGGGCCGGGCTTCGCATGCGGGGTGAACCAGGGGCAGCCGTGCGGATGGGGCGCCGCGAAGGCGATCCGAGCGCTGCTCGCGGTGCCCCCGCACCTGCGCGACGCCGAGACGAAGCGGGCGCTCGAACTCGGCGCCGAGTTCTTCCTCAGCCGGAACCCGGCGCACGCGGACTACCCGTATTCGGAGCGGGTGAGTGGGACCTGGTTCCGCTTCGGATTCCTTCACTCCTACTGGAGCGACGTGCTGGAGGTGACCGAGAACCTGGTGGACCTGGGCTATGGGAACGACCCGCGGCTGGCGGACGCATTCGACCTGATCCTGAGTAAGCGCGACGCGGCAGGGCGATGGCGCCTGGAGAACTCACTCAACGGAAAGACGTGGGCTCCGATCGAGGCGAAGGGCAAGCCGAGCAAGTGGATAACGCTGCGGGCCCTGCGGACGCTGCGAAAGGCCGGCCGCGCGGCGGAATGACCGGCACTCCGCCGCGCGACCCGGGCGCTCCGAAGGGTTAGCCGCGCGAGTACGTCCCGACGAGGCGGTTCATGCCCAGCGTGTGGGGCTCGATCTTTTCGAGGACCTGCCAGAGGGAGAGGCCGGGCTCGAGGTTGAGTTCGGCGCCGAGGGCGAAGACCCAGAAGTAATAGAGGTGGGTGCCGTGGTTCGGGGGCGGCATGGGCCCGCCGTAGGTGGTCCTCCCAAACCCGTTCGGGCCTTCGGTGTAGCCGCTGAATCCCTCGGGGAGACTGCGGACGGAGGCCGGGATGTTGTAGACCACCCAGTGGACGAAGCCGTAGGTGGCGCCGGAGATCAGCGGGGCGTCGGGGTCGTGGCAGGCGATGACGAAGGAGCGGGTACCTTCGGGGACCTCGGTCCATTCGAGGGCCGGCGAGACGTCCTCGCCTTCGCCGGTGTGCTTCTTGGGGATGCGGCCGAGTTGTTCGAACGCAGGGCTCTTCAGTTCGAGTTTCGAAAGCGCGAAGACCAACTTGAACCTCCTGTGAAACCGGGGTGACGCAGCGGAGATGGTGGCACAGGAGGATGAGATTCGCCACGGGCGGCAAAATCGAACGGGCCCGCGGATCAGCGGGATTGGGCGCTCGTGGAGACCGTCGCCGTGGTGAGCAGGGTGCCGCCGGAGTAGACACCGGCCGGGTAGAGCCCCATCTCGTTGGCGCCCGCCGCCGTGCCCCCGGCATAGACCTCGTATGCGACGGCGGACTGGAGCCTCGGGCTGGCGACAACGAGTGACTGGTAGGACTTGATGGAGCGAAGAGGGAGGATCTCCTCGCCTTCCGGGGACTCGATGTGGACGAAGGAGCCCGCCTGCTGAGCCAGGCGGAGCGAAATGGCTTTCACCGTCGAGGCGGGGCTCACGGATTGGGCCATGCCCGCACTGCCAACGGCGACGAGGTACCCCCCGGTCATGGTGAATGTGCCGTCGTAGTCGATGGCGCTGTTGTTGTTTGCGGTGGGGCCCTGGATGACGACCGTGCCGCCAGTCATGGTGATGGAGCCGTTGATATCGAGGCCGTCGCCGCCGGAATTGACGAGGATGGTGCCGCCGTTGATGGCGAGGGTGTTGCTGCCGCCACCGGAACCGGGCCGTGTGCCCGGGCCGGCAGGAGCGCCGCCGCCGGTACCGTCGGCAGCGTTGATGCAGTCGTCGCTGCAGACGACCGTGATGTCGCCCGCGTTGATGGTGATGGCGATGGACTCGATGCCCTCGTAAGAGCGGGTGACGTTGATCGAGCCTCCATCGATGGTGACGACCTTGTCGCCGTGGACGGCATCGTCGCCGGTGGCGATCGTGAAGCTGCCGCCGGCGATTGTGACCGTGTTGTTGGAGTGGACGGCGTCGTCCGCGGCGTTGATGGCGAAGGCGCCGCCGGTGATAGAGACGCTTCCCGTGCCCTTGATGGCCTTGGCCGAAGCATCGGCGGCAACCGTGGCGCCGGCTCCGCCGCCGGTGACGAGGGTGAGCTTGCCATCCGAGACGGTGACGGCGGTCTCGGCGTCGATGCCATCGCCGACGACGGTGATGCTCGCCGTGCCGCCGAGGACCGAAACGAACCCGAGGGCTGCGTCCTCGTCGTTGTCGGCCTTGATGCCATCGCCACCGGCGATGACCGTGACGGAGCCGCCCTTGAGGACGACGTAGTCCTTGCCGCGGATGCCGTCGTCGGCTGCGTTCACGGAGATTGTGCCGCCAGCGATGATGAGCCCGTCCTTGCTGGTGATGCCATCGTTGTATTTGCCGTTCACGGCGAGTGAGCCGCTGCCGGCGATCGTCAGGTCGGCGGTGCTGAAGAGCGCGGCATCGGGCTCGTCGGTCGCGGCGTCGGCGAAGGCGTACTTCTCACCGTCGGTGAGCGAGTTTTTCGAGCCGTCGGCGAGGATGAGGACGACCTTCTTCGCATCGTTGACGGCGATTGCGGCCTGGTCGGCGTTGGTAATCGTCACCCCGTTAAGGATGAGCCGGACGGTCCCGGCGTCGGCCGTCTCTACCACGACCTGACCGTCGGAGAGGGTCCCGCTCAACCGGTAGGTGCCGGCACGGGTGACGGTGACGGTGGAGCCGTCGACCTTCACGGCGTTGCTGCCGCTGGTCGCGATGTCGCCGCGCAGGCTGATTTCGACGACCGAGGATTCGTCCCATTTGTAGTCGGCGGGGTCGTCGTGCGTGCTGCCGTCGCCGGCGTTCGAACCAGGGGATGCATCGGGCGAGTTCGTCGCCGTGGGACTGGCAGGCGAGGTCGCCTCCGAACCAGACGACGCCGTCGCAGAAGGAGTGGGCTCCTTCGAATCGGAGGACGTGCAGCCGGAGAGCATTGCCGCGGTGAGAGCGGCAAAAAAGCCAAGCGAAAGGAAGCGTTGGATCCGGGACATCATGGAGAGAGTGACACCTGGTGCGGGGAGATGGAGTAAAGCGTGGCCGACAGCACCGCAGTGCTGGGAGGTGATGGGGGCAGACTAACGAGCGAACATGAGAGGCGGGTGAGAGCCGGGTTGGAGGGCGGCGATTGACGGCGGAGCAAGGCGCGACAATGCTTTCAGCGCCCCGAGCCCGGAACGCCGCCCCGAAGATGCTCGTTGGAAGTGCCTTGCACCGAGGAGGTCTTCGTGGACTTCGACCTGACCGAGGAACAGCGGCTCCTGAAAGCCACCGTCCGTGAGTACCTGGAGAAGGAGATAGCTCCGCAGGTCGGCGAGTACGAGGCGAAGGGACAGCTTTCGCGTGAGGACGCCATCGGCTTCATCAAGCAGTTGATGCCGTTCGGGTTCTACAACGGGCGGCACGACGAAGCGTGGGGCGGATCGAACCTGGACGCCAAGACGTACGGGGTGATCAACGAGGAGCTGGCGCGGGTGTGGGCGGGCCTCTGCGGGACGCTCTTCATCGCCGGGATGCTTCCTTCGGGCGGGGACGACGCGGAGCGCCGAGAAGCGATGGCGCGGATGCGGGCGGGGGAAAGCATCGGCTGCGGGGCGATCACCGAACCGGACCACGGCTCCGACTCGTCGTACCTGCAGACGCGGGCAACGCTCGACGGCGACGAATGGGTGGTGAACGGCACGAAGACCTGGATCTCATGCTCGCCCATCGCGGACCACGTGAACCTGATGGTGAACATCGATCCGGAGGCGGGGCGAGCGGGCATCCGGAGCCTGCACATCCGGAAGGACGTATCGCCGTGGGAGGTGGTCCGAAACAACAACCTGCTCGGGCTGCGGGCGTGGCCGAACGGCGAGCTGCGCTTCGACGACGTGCGCGTGCCGCGGGCGAACATGCGCGGGATGGGCGGGGCGCGACCGCCGGCCGAGGCGGCCGCACCGGCGAAGAGCACGCAGGTTTGGAACTTCCAGGAACCGCGGACGATGCTGGCGATCATGGGTGTCGGGCTGGGACAGGCAGCGATCGACGCCTCGATCGCCTACATGCGTGAGCGCAAGCAGTTCGGGCGGCCGATCGGCAGCTTCCAGCTGGTGCAGGGCATGCTCTACGAGATGGTGGCGGAGACCGAGGCCGCGCGCTTCTTGACGCTGCGGGCGATGGACATGCAGGACAAGGGGCAGGACTCGACCTGGCAGGCGGCGCTGGCGAAGGGCTTCTCGACGGAGATGGCGGGCCGAGCCACCTCCGAGGCGATCGAGGCCCACGGCGCACTGGGGCTGACCGCGGGGGAGCCGCTTGAGCGGTACCTCCGG
>CALMIW010000325.1 GCA_937864275.1 uncultured Dehalococcoidia bacterium | reverse complement strand
GGCGCATTACCAACCAGATCCTGGACAACATCGCCGGCCGATCTGAATGCGACTTCGTCCTGGAGGTCGCCAGCCAGCTCCCGCTGGCCGTCATCTGCGGGATGATGGGCATCGAGCAGAAGGACTGGCCGCTCATGTTCGAGTTGACCAACAAGGTCCTCGGCTCGGGCGACCCGGAGTACCAGACGGACATCCCGGAGGCTGAGCGCGGCACGCCGGCGGCCTCGCGCCAGACGGCGATGACCGGGTTCGGGACGATGTTCGCCTACTTCCGCGAGCGGCTCGAAGAGCGCCGCGCCAACCCGCGCGAAAACGACCTCATCACCATGCTCATCGAATCCGAAATCGACGGCGAGAAGCTGACCGAGGGCGACCTGCTGGCGTTCTGCTTCCTGCTGATCGTGGCGGGCAACGAGACCACCCGGAACGCGATTTCCGGCGGGCTGCAGGTGCTCTGCGAACACCCCGAAGAGAAGGCGAAGCTCCTGAAGGACATGTCGCTGCTCGACGGCGCGATCGAGGAGATCCTGCGCTGGGTCTCGCCGGTGCATCACATGGCCCGGACGGTCACGGCCGATACGGAGATCCGCGGCAAGAAAATGAAGGCCGGCGACCGGCTGATCATGTGGTACGGCTCGGTGAACCGCGATGAGGACATCTTCCCTGACCCGTACACGTTCGATATCACGCGGTCGCCGAACGACCACCTGGCCTTCGGCATCGGCGAGCACTTCTGCCTCGGCTCCGGCTTCGCCAAGAAGGAGCTGAGGGTGATGTTCCAGGAACTCTTCCGCCGATTCCCGGATATCGACCTCGCGGGACCGCCGGAGCGCCTGCGCTCGAACTTCATCAACGGGGTCAAGCACCTCCCGGTGAAGTACACGCCGGAGCGGTAGCGCTCGGAGCCCACGCACGCGCGTGCGCACGACCAGGGCCTCACCCGGACAGGGTGGGGCCCTTTTTGCGACCCTTCGCGCCCCCTGTGTGAGATTGATCACAGAGCCGTTTGTAAGGCTTCGTCCGTCCGCCTGTCTCAAGGGAGTACCAAAACGTCAGGTGGAGCACAACGCCAATGAACCGCTTCAAGATCCTCATCCTCGCCGCCGCGGCCGCCATCCCGGCCGCGAGCGTTCTCCTGTCTTCCGCCGCCGGGCCGAACATGGTTGCCAACGGCGACTTCTCGGCCGGTGTCGCCGGCTGGGACAACTTCGGCGGCAACCCGCAGCCCCAGAACGGAGCCATGGCCGTAACGAACAATTACCAGGGCACCGGCAACTCGTACTACAGCGGCTGGTACTGCGTTGGCGGCATCCAGCCCGGCACGCAGTACACGGTGAACACCCAGGCGTTCGTCGACCCGGCTTCGCCGGCCAACACCGGCGCGGCCATCGGGCTCCACTACTACGCCTCCACGGACTGCAGCGGCGGCAACCTCGTCACCGGTGGCGGCCTGGAGTACGGCGGCTTCGCCCCGAATCAGCGCGGCCAGTGGATTGCGCTCGGCTTCAACGAGACGGCGCCGGCCGGCGCGAAGTCCGTCCGCGTCCGGGCGACCGCCGTGAAGCACCCGAACCCCTCCAACACCAGCATCCCTGGCTCCCACGTCGTCCTCTTCGACAACGTGTACTTCGGGGAAGCCGACGTGGCCACGCCGACGCCTTCGAACACGCCCGTCCCGACGAGCACCCCCAAGCCGTCCGTCACCCCGGTCGCCTCGTCGACGCCCGCGGCCGACCCGACGCCGAGCATCCCGACGCCGAACATCCCGAACCCGGGCGGCATCGATACGCCTATCGAGTACTGGCCGACGGCCACCCCGACGAGCAAGCCCGCCGACGAGCCCGGCAGCGGCGGCGGCGCCACTCCGGGGAGCACGCCCTCGACGAACACCCAGACCAACGAGCCGGAGACGCCCAGCCAGGAACCCGGCACTGTCCAGCCGCAGACTTCGGCCAATGACGATGCACCCCTGCCGCCTGCGACCGGGACGGGCGCGCCCTCGGGCGAGACGCAAACCGACCTGCTCCTCCTCGCAGGTGCGAGCACCATCTTCCTTGGCCTGGTGGGAGGGGCCTTCGCGACCCGGCGCCGCCGGTAGCTTCCAGCCCTCGCAGGACTGAAGGAGCCCTCTCCGTTGACGCGGAGGGGGCTTCTTCGTGTCGCGATGGAGCAGGAGCCGAGGCCGCCCGCACCCCACGCCGCCCGCCGTCTACGCGACGGCCGTATCCAACAGCGGCTGGGGCGCGTAGCCGACCCCGTCTTTGACGACGGTCTCGATGGTTCGCGTGTTCGCGATGTCGACCAGGGGGTCGGCGGCGAGGACAAGCAAGTCGGCGCGCCTGCCGGTTGTGACGGTGCCGATCTCGTCCTGCTTGCGGAGCACCTCGGCGGCGACGCGGGTGGCAAGCTCAATCGCCCGGCCGTTGGGGATTCCCGCTTCGACGAACAGCCCGAGTTCCCGGTGAAGCGAGAATCCTGGCACCTGGTTCGGCGCCGCGCCGCAGTCGGTGCTCGGCACCACGCGCCCACCCGCATCGAGGGCCATGCGAAGAAAGGCAAGCTGGTTGTCGAGCGCCCGGCGGCCTTCGCTGTAGTCCGGCGGGACGATGGGGGGCAACGGGCGGCCGGCCTTCTCGGCATCTTCGCGCATCTTCTGCATCGCCTGGGCCTGCTGGGTGCGGCGCGCGGCCATCGCTTTCGGCGTGTACTTGATGCCGGGCTCTTCGAGGGCGTCGCGGGTGGACATGCCGCCCGTCACCAGCACCGTCGTCGGGCTGAGGGCGACCTCCTTGCTCACCAGGAGGTCGATGAACCGCCGGACGTAGTCGGCGCCGAGGTCGGCGTTCGCCCAGCCGGTGTTCAGCCAGGTCCAGTAGTTCGGGATGAATCCGTTGCCTTCCTCGCGGGGGTGCCGGTACTCCGGGGGGACGACATCCTGGTAGATCGTTGCGTGGACATGTTCGAGGCAGTTGATGCCGAGTTCGATCGCTTCCGAGGCCCACGTGCGGCTCAGGTGCCCGGTCACCGGGACGCGACCGCCAATCCGATCGATGAACGCCTTCACCAGGTCTGGCCGGAGGCCGGCGTAAAGCTTGAAGCCATCGACGCCGCGGGCGACCAGGTCGTCCACCGCGGCCTGCGCCCTCGCGGCATCCTCGATGATCCAGGTGAGGTCGGCGGGGCCGCCGCCGGCAAGCGGACGGTTGCCGAAGATGGACGGCACACCATCGAGCAGCGGCCCGTAGGAGTAGATGCGCGGGCCGACCTTGTTCCCGGCGGCGATAGCGTCGCGGAGCGGCAGCATGCCCTCCGGCGAGCCGCCGACGTCACGGATGGTGGTGACGCCCGCGCCGAGCCAGATGGGGAGCCCTTCTTCGCCGCCGCTGAGTTCGACATGGACGTGCATGTCGATCAGGCCGGGAATGACGAACTTGCCGGTCCCGTCGATGATGTCGGCGCCATCCGGCGCGGGCAGCTGGGCCGCGGGAGCCACGGCCGCGATGCGGCCGTCCCGGATGAGGATGTTCGTCGCCGGGCGGGCAGGCGCCCCGGTCCCGTCGAAGACGGTCGCGTTCTGGATGAGCATGGATTCGGACAAAGACAGACTCCGCCGTTTGATTTCGGCGGAGTCTACGGCGTGAGCGCGGAGGGCGTCGGCGCGGCTGGAGCCGGGCCTGCTAGGGGAAGCGGTTGAACCAGAGCAGGCTCAGGCCGCCCGCGGCGAGCACGAGAATGGCGGCAGCGGCCGCGAAGCCGACCGTGATCTCCGTCGTCTCGATGTTGTAGCCGATCTTCGAACCGAGGTCCTCGTAGATGGATTCGAGGTCATCGGCCGAGGGGGCGGAGAAGAACTTGCCGTCGGTCATCTCTGCGATCTCCATCAGCGTCTCCTCGTCCGGGGGGACGTTGATGGCCCGCTGACGGCCCTGGTTGTCGGTGATGACGGCGACGCCGTCCTGCGTGCCGAGGGCGATGGCGAAGATGGGGATGCCCAACTCCTGGGCCTGCTGGGCGGCGTCGAGCGGGTCCGTCTGGCCGAGCGTGTTCGCCCCATCGGAGAGCAGGACCATGATGACGGGCGAGTCCTCGGACTCCTCCCCATCCGCACCGCTGTTCGCGGCCGGTGTGGCGGCCACCGCCTCGGCGTTGAGTTGGGAGGCGGTGATGCCTTCGACGATGCCGTCGCCCATGGCCGTTCCACCGAGCGGCTGAAGCGCATCGATCGCGGCATCGACGAGCGGCTTTTCGGTCGTGGGGGCGACCACCGTGCGGACCCCGGCGGAGAAGCTGACGAGCGAGATCCGGAAGCCTTCGGGGAGCTCCCTCACCAATGTGTGAGCGGCCTCCTGCGCGGCGGCCATGCGTGTCGGCTGGATGTCCGTCGCGGTCATCGAGCCGGAGACATCGGTGACGAGGACGACCGTCGCCTCTTCCTTCGGCACCTGGTGCTCGAGTTCCGGACGGGCGAGTGAGGTGAGCAGCGTCGCCAGCGCGAGCAGGCCGAGGACGGCGGGGATGTGCCTTCGCCACCCCGGCGTCTTGTCGACGACATTGGCGAGGAGGTCCAGGTTGGTGAAACGGGCGGCGTATTTCGGGCGCCGGTACTGGGCGAGCACGTAGAGCGCGACCGCGATCGGTACGAGCCACAGCGAAAGCAGGGCGAGCGGCCAGGCGAAGCTCATCGCGCGGCTCCTTTCGCGTTCAGGAAGCCGGCAAGCGACCGGAGCCAGTCGCCGCGGGTGGAGAGGACGGCATGCTGCACCCCCGCGCGAGCGAGCAAACCGGCGACCTCGGCCCGGTCCTGCGCGGCAGCGGCGGCGAAGCGTTCGCGCAGCTGCTTCGAGCGGGTGTCGACGCGAAGCTGACGGCCCGTCTCCGGGCCGGCCAGCCAGAGCTCGCCGACGTCCGGGCGTTCCTGTTCGCGCGGGTCCTGGATTTCGACAGCGATAACGGAGTGGCGCCCGGCAAGCTCCACCATCGCGTTCGGCCAGTCGCGGGGGCCGCGAAAGTCGGAAACGACGACGACGAGCCGGGACCGGCGGGCCATGCGGTTGAGGGATTCGATCGCCGCCCCGAGCGACGTGGCGCCGCCACCCTCGGCGGAGGGTTCGTTGCGGAGCATGGTAAGGAGCCCGAGCATGCCCTTGCGGCCCTGGCCCGGCGGGATCATCCGGCCGTGCTCATCGCCGAAGCTGAGGAGCCCGAGCGAGTTGCCGTGGCGCGTGGCGATCTGTCCGATGGCGATGGCGACGCCTTCGGCGACGTCGTACTTGCGCCGGTCGGCGGTACCAAAGCCCATCGAAGGGGATGTGTCGAGCATCAGCCACGTGGTGAGCACGCGGTCGGCGACCTGGACGCGGACGTGGGGAATCGTGGTGCGCGCCGTGACGTTCCAGTCGATCTGGCGGACATCGTCGCCGGGCTGGTACTCGCGCACCTGGGCGAGTTCGGTGCCGAGGCCGAGCGCCTTCGAGCGGTAGTCGCCGGAGAGCATGCCGTTCATGCGGCGCCCGATGGTGATGTCGAGCGCGCGGAGGATGGCATCGGGCATCGGTCCCGGCCCTGGCTTATCCGGCGACCGCACGAGGCGGAGTGTCGCTGTGCTCACGCGCTCATCTCCTGGGCGAGTTCGATCCGCGGCTGGGGAACCGCACGGAGCGCGGCATCCAGGATCGTGTCCGGCGTGACGCCATCGGCGAGCGCCTGGTAGGTGAGCACGAGGCGGTGCCGAAGCACGTCTTTCGCGAGGTCTGCGATGTCGGTGGGGAGCACGTAGCGGCGGCCGCGGAGAAGCGCGAGCGCGCGCCCGGCGTGGACGAGGTTGATGCTGCCGCGAGGGCTCGAGCCGAAGGCGATGTGCGGCGCGTGCTGGGCGATGCCGTACTTCGCCGGATAGCGGGTGGAGTTCGCGAGGGCGATGGCGTACTCGGCCACCGCACGGTCGACGTAGAGGTCGCTGGCCAGCAGTTGGAAGCGCTGCAACTCGTCGATCGGAAGGATCTGGTTCACCTCGGCCGGGCGCGTGAGCGAGCGCTGGACGACGACCATCTCCTCCGCCGGGATCGGGTAATCGACCAGCACCTTCATCATGAAGCGGTCGACCTGCGCCTCCGGAAGGGGATAGGTGCCCTCGGATTCGATCGGGTTCTGGGTGGCCATCACGAGGAACGGCCGCGGCACCGGGAAGGTCTGCAGGCCGATGGTCACCTGGCGCTCCTGCATGACCTCGAGCAGGGCGGACTGGACTTTCGCCGGGGCGCGGTTGATTTCGTCGGCGAGGAGGAGGTTGCAGAAGACCGGCCCTTGCTCGGTATCGAAGGTGCCGTGGTCGGGGCGATAGATGCGCGTGCCCACCAGGTCGGCGGGGACGAGGTCCGGGGTGAACTGGATGCGCTGGAAGCTGCCGCCCAGGACATCGGCGATCGTCTTCACGGTGAGCGTCTTGGCGAGGCCGGGGACGCCTTCGATGAGCAGATGGCCGCTGGAGAGCAGGGCGACGAAGACCCGTTCGAGCATCGCCTCCTGGCCGACGATGACGCGCTTGATCTCGAACATGACCGCCTCGAGGGTGGTGCGCGCGGCGCTGACTTCGTGTCCGGCGGGAGTCTGGTTCTGGTCCAAAGGGGGGCCTCTTTCGGGGGTGGGGAGGAATGAACCAGACAAACGTGACGAATTCGGCCCCAAGCGAAGGTAAATACGTGGCGTTGCTTTACGGATTCCGGGCTCGAAGAAAGGTGAACCATCGTTCAATGTGGGGGTGGCGCTGATACGAGGAGTTACCGTAATCTATCGACCGAGCGGTAAACACCCCATCTTCCCGAGTCCCTGGAGGCCGGCTGTGACCACCGACGCTTCTGCACCGCTCACCCGTGAGACCATCAACCTCGCCGACGAACTGCTCTTCGAATCGGGCCGTTCGCACGAGGCGTTCAAGCTCCTCCGCCGCGAGGACCCGATCAGCTGGACTCCGGCCACCGAATACACCAAGGGCTGGTGGAACATGGTCCGCTACGCGGACGTGCTCCAGGTTTCCCGCAACCCGCAAATCTTCTCCTCCGAGCGCGGCATCGTTGCCTTCGAGGCGCTCAACGAGGAGGACGCAACCGCGGCCGCGACTGGAAACGGCAAGATGCTGATCACCATGGATCCGCCGCGCCACGTGAAGATGCGGCGGCTGGTGAACAAGGCGTTCACGCCCCGCGCGGTGGCGCTGTGGGAACCGAAGATCCGCGAGACGACGAACATCCTGCTGGACAGCATCGCGAAGAAGGGCGAGAGCGACTTCGTCATCGACGTCGCGTGCAACATCCCCCTGGCCGTGATCTGCAAGATGCTGGGCGTGCCCGAGGAAGACTGGACAACCATGTTCCGTCTGACCAATAAAGTCCTTGGCCCCGGGGATCCCGAGTACCAGACCGACGTACCGGAGGAGATGCGCGGCACGCCCGACGCCGCCCGGATCACCGGGAACATGGGTACGATGGAGATGTTCGGGTACTACGCCCAGGCCCTCCAGTCCCGCCGCATCAGCCCCAGCGACGACATGATCAGCATCCTCTGCGATTCCGAAATCGAGGGAGAGCGGCTGACCGACGAGGACATCCTCTGGTTCTGCTTCCTGCTCATCCTCGCCGGGAACGAGACGACCCGGAACGGCATGTCGGGCGGCGTGCTCGCGCTTTGCGAACACCCGGGCGAGAAGCAGCGCCTCCTGAATGACATGTCGCTCCTCCCCGGCGCGATCGAGGAGATCCTGCGCTGGGTCTCGCCCGTCATGCACATGGCCCGCTACGCGCTCGAAGACACGCAGGTCGGCCACCAGCCCATCAAGAAGGGCGAACGCGTGGTGATGTGGTATCCGTCCGTGAACCGCGATGAGACGGTGTTCCCGGATGGCGACGTATTCAACATCACGCGCTCGCCGAACGACCACCTGGCTTTCGGCATCGGCGAGCACTTCTGCCTCGGGGCAGGTTTCGCGAAGCTCGAACTGCGGGTGCTCTACGAAGAGCTCTTCCGCCGCTTCCCGGATATCGAACTCGCCGGCCCGGTGCAGCGCCTCCGGTCCACCTTCATCGGCGGCATCAAGCACCTCCCGGAGCGCTTCACGCCGGAGAGCTGATTCCGGCCAGCCTGGCCACAACACACGAAGAAACGGGGCCG
>CALMIW010000324.1 GCA_937864275.1 uncultured Dehalococcoidia bacterium | reverse complement strand
CTTAGACAAGTCCCAGTTTCCCCTGTTCAGGAAGCACTTCGGTCTATTTTCGCCCAGCGATCCGCAGATCCCCGTGAATCACCAGGGCTAGATCTCGATGCCCGCCCATCGAGTGCGAGGACGGGCGTGGCGCCGCAGGTGGACTCGAGATTGGTGGCGGGACGCCCAAAAGACTCGCGCGGTCAGGTCATAAGGATGCGGCCCCTCACCCCATTCTCAGCGTGATGCCGGGCGAGACGGACCGGCCGTCCCTAGCCCCGCCACCACTACTATTGCGTCGACTGGCTCGGAAGAGATGGCCAAGGGGTGGAGCTCTGAGCTGGCGCCGGACATGCCCGCAATCGCCGTACCAGCAGGAAGAGTGTCGTGACAACAAGCGTCGCCCAGCGGCGACGGGGCCGTAGTCTCATGGGGATGAGACCACGTATCCCGACTGAGAACGAGTTGAGGCGGAGCGGGCCCGCCGCGTGACCCGTTTCGGTGAATCCATGTTCATCGTGTGAACGACCAGTGTTGAGGCGGCCTTCAGCAAAGTAGTGTCATCGTTTGACCCGATTCGCGTCCGCTGAAGCGGGTCGCTTCTGTGCGACTGTCTAAAGGAAAGGACCCTGGAGTGGATCTGCGGGACCTGTTGTCCGTACTCCGAGCCCGCTGGATCGTCATCGTGGCTGCCACGCTCATCGGGGGTCTTTTGGCGCTAGGGATGAGCCTGCTCACCCCCCCGAGCTACCAAGCGAAGGTCCAGTTCTACGTGACCGTCGCCGGCGGGGACTCCGCGGCGGCGGCCTACCAGGGTTCACTTGGCGCTCAGCAGCGGGTGCAGTCCTACGCTGCGCTCGTCAAGAGCACGGATATCGCGCAGCAGGTGGTAGACGCCGCCGGGGCGGACCTCGCGCCGGTCCAAGTGGCGGACGCGACTACGGCCACGGCCGACGCCAAAACCGTTCTGCTGAATGTCGCGGTCACGAACTCTGATCCGGAGCGCGCACTGCAGTTGGCGAAGGGCTTCGGCCAGGTTCTCCCTGAGGCCATCAATCGCCTCGAGACCCCGGACGGCGGCGGTCCAGCGCTGGCGAAGCTCACCGTGGTCAATCCGCCCGCCTTGCCGACTTCGCCCATCGCGCCCAAGACCGAGCAGAACGTGGCGATCGGCCTGGTGCTGGGCCTTCTCGCTGGCATCGGCATCGCGCTCCTCTTCAACACCTTCGATCGCCGGGTCAAGTCCAAGGAGCAGCTGGAGTCGATCGCAGGAAAGCCCGTCGTGGGCTCCATCCCGTTCAGGAAGGCCGAGGACAAGGAGAAGGGCGCCGAGCACATCGTCCCCTTCCGCGAGGGGCACTCTCCGGCAGCCGAGTCGTTCAGGCGCCTGCGGACCAACCTGCAGTTCCTCAACGTGGACAATCCCCCGCGCGTGTTTGTCCTGACCTCGTCTGTGGCGACGGAAGGCAAGTCCGAGACCGCCATCAACCTCGCGCTCGCTCTCGCAGAATCGGGAAGCCGAGTGTTGCTGATCGAGGCCGACCTCCGCAGGCCCCTGGTGGTCAGCTACATGTCGATGCCGGACAAGGTGGGCCTGACCAACATCTTGACCGGGCAGGCGGACTTCGCTGACGTGGTGCAGGAGACGCGACACGAGGGTGTGGACCTGTTGGCGTGCGGACCGCTGCCGCCCAACCCCTCCGAGCTCCTCTCCTCTGAGATGGCCCGCACCCTCCTGCAGGAGCTGCGAAGCAAGTACGACTACGTGATCATCGACTCCCCACCGCTGCTCCCCGTGACGGACGGTGCGCTGCTCGCCCATATCACCGACGGCGCGCTCCTCGTGGTTCGCTCACACCGCACCACCACCGATCAGGTCGCCCAGGCCGTGGACAACCTCGCCAAGGCGGACGCGACCCTGCTCGGACTGGTCACCGTCGCGAACAAGCCGGCCAAGAAGCGCTCAACGGGCTACTACGACTCGTACTACTACTCGTCCGCCAAGCCCGCATCTGTCGAGGCCTGAGGTTGTTCGATCCAGTTCAAGGCACCAAGTTTCTGAAGGAGCGTGTCTGATGCCCAGCAGCTCTCCAGGTAAACGCAGCTCGCGGCCACGTCGACGGTCCGTTGGGCTCGGTACCTCCCAATGGGTCGTTGTCGACGCGGTTCTGTGGACGGCGATGGTCATCCTCGCGTTGTGGATGAGGTTCGACTTTTCGGTAGACCAGCTCTCTGCATCACTCGCAATGGGACGCTTCTATATCGTCCTGACGGCACTCATTGTTCTGACCTGGGTTGTTGGCTGGTTTACCGGCCTCTACCGTGGACGGTTTGTCCCGGGGAGCGTTCTGGAGTCTACGGTGGTGACCTTTGTCTTCGCAGTGGCCACCGTCGTGGTCTTTCTCGGCCATATCGTCGGCAGGCACCTTGATGGAGTCCCGCGTTCGACGCCGATCGTGGCGGGAGCGTTCACCACCCTGGCGGCTCTTGTCCTCAGGTCGTTGGTGCGGAGAAAGAGACTGTTTGGTGCAGGGGTGACCAGGGACGCCGAGCGTGCGTTGGTGTTCGGAGCCGGCGACGGTGGGACACAGCTCGTCCGGCAGCTCCGCCGGTCCGAGGTCTCGCAGTTCAACCCGGTCGGGATACTGGACGACGATCCGGCCAAGCGTCATATGGTAATCGAACGTGTCCGCGTGCTTGGTGGTCGGGAAAATCTACAGGAGTTGGCGGAAAAGACCGGTGCGTCGACGCTCCTGCTCGCGGTCCCGAGTCTCCCCGGCGACGAACTCATCGACATCCGTAGCCGCGCAGAGGCCGCTGGGCTACATGTACTAGTCCTGCCGCCTCTCGACTCGATGATGAGGGGCCGGGTCGCGGAAAACGAACTCCGGGAAATTAACGTCAACGACCTCTTGGGCCGGAAGCAAGCACACTTAAACCAGACTCAGATCGCCGACTATCTCCGGGGAAAACGGATTATGGTGACCGGTGCAGGAGGGTCGATCGGGTCCGAACTGTGCCGTCAGATTGCGCGGTTCAGGCCTGCTGAACTGATGATGCTTGACAGAGATGAGTCGGGGTTGCACTCCGTTCAGCTTTCTATGCAAGATCAGGCGATGCTTGACGGGGATGACACAATCCTCGCTTCGATTCGTGACAGAAAATCTATCCTTAACATCTTCGCAGACCGCGTGCCACAAATCGTCTTTCACGCAGCCGCGCTCAAACACATGCCACTTCTCGAGCACTATCCGCTTGAGGCGCTCAAGACTAACGTCCTTGGCACGCAAAATCTGCTGGATGCCGCCGAGGCAAGCGGAGTGGAGACATTTGTCAATATTTCGACCGATAAAGCAGCGAATCCATGCTCAGCCCTGGGTACAAGCAAACGGATCGCGGAGAGGCTCACGGCCGCTAAAGCCGTCAACGGAGGAGAGGCGAAGTACGTCTCAGTCCGTTTCGGCAACGTTCTCGGCTCACGCGGTTCAGTGCTCACAGTTTTCGAGAAGCAGATTAAAGACGGTGGACCCATCACGGTGACCGACCCCGAGGTGGATCGCTTCTTCATGACTATTCCCGAAGCGTGCCAGTTGGTTCTTCAAGCAGCAGCCGTGGGGTCGAGTGGCGACACTCTCGTGTTGGACATGGGTGAGCCCATCAAGATCGCAGACGTAGCAAAGACTCTGATTGAACAGTCGGGAAGACAACTCGAGATCATCTACACCGGTCTCCGTGAGAACGAGAAGCTATCCGAGGAGTTGTTCGACGACACCGAAGCGCCGGTAATTAGCACCAAGCACGAGTCCCTGTCCGAAGTTCGAGTGCCGCCGCTAACTCTTTCCATTTCGAACAATTTAACTGACTTGTCTCGTGACGAAGCGAAACTCTGGCTCGGCCGAGCCGCATATGAGTAAGTAGATGCGATACACGACGCGGAACCAGTGCTTAAGCACCGCTAATCAAATGTCTTTTCAGAGAGGTGATTAAGTTGCGTATGACCGTGTTCGGGACCGGCTATCTGGGCGCCACCCACGCCGCCTGTATGGCGGAACTTGGCCATGAGGTGCTGGGGGTGGATGTGGATGACGCGAAGATCGAGCGGTTGCGGCGGGGGGAGGTGCCGTTCTTCGAGCCCGGTCTGCCGGAGATCCTGCTGCGGCACGTGGAGTCGGGCCGGTTGCGGTTCACCACCGACCGCCCATGTGGAGGACGTGGTGGCTCGGTTGGCGCCGCTGTTGACCGCAGATGCGGTGCTGGTGGGCAAGTCGACGGTGCCGGTGGGGACGGCGGCGCGGTTGCAGGGGATCGCGGACTGGCATGTGCGGGCCGGGGTGCGGGCCGAGGTGGTGTGGAATCCGGAGTTCCTGCGGGAGGGGTTCGCGGTGGCCGACACGTTGCGCCCGGACCGGATCGTGATCGGGCTGGCCGGTGGCGAAGACGATCGGGGGCCCGCGCGGGCGTTGGTCTCCGAGGCGTACGCGCCGATCCTCGAGGCCGACCCGTGTCCAGTGATCGTGACGGACCTGGCGACGGCCGAGTTGGTCAAGGTGAGCGCGAACGCGTTCCTGGCCACCAAGATCAGCTTCATCAACGC
>CALMIW010000323.1 GCA_937864275.1 uncultured Dehalococcoidia bacterium | reverse complement strand
ACCACCCGCACCGGGCTCCACTGGCCCACGACGCCCTGACCGTGGCAACTCACCGACTTGCCGTCGACGATGTCGATTTCCGACATCAGCCCGAGGGCGGCGGTGAAGCCGGTGATCTTGTCGGGCACGTTGTCGTAGCGGTCGACAATCTTGCCGTCGGCTTCGAACTCGACGGTGTCGGCGCCCTGGTCGTAGGTGATGCGGTAGGCGTGCTTCTGGCCCTGTTTGGTCCCTACTGACTTGAGTTCGTTGAAGATGCAGAACGCGCGCGCGTTGCCGGTGTCGGGCACGGCGGCTCCGGGGAACGGGAGGCGGCCGTAGACCGTCGCGACGACGTCGCCGCCGGTGAAGAAGTCCAGGGCCCAGCCGGTGGTCAGGTCGAGGAGGTTCCAGCTGACATAACCGTCGTAGAGGTTGCCGGGCTGGCATCCCTGCGTGCGCGCCGCGATCTGGATCTCGAAGGTGATTCTTCCGCCGGGGGGCACTTCGAAGCGCTGCTTCGAGAAGTACATGTGCTTGGCGTTGTCGAGGATTTGGACCTTGTTGTTGCCACGGGTGTAGGGCAACGCCGAGACCTGGAGCCAGCCGTTCCGGACGATAACCAGCGCGCCGGGCTCGCGGTACTGCCAGGTGCTGCCGTCGGGGAGGGCGAAGCCGCCGAGTTCCCACGGGGAATCGGGTTCGAGAATACGGTGGAAGTCGCCGACCACCTGTTCGGTCGAGCCAGGGGACTTCCTGGAGGCCTTAGCTGTCATTCCCGGAATCTACCGTGAAAGCGGGAAGCGGGGTAGCGAGCGCTGCGGCTACGGGCGCTCGCGCCAGTAACCGGGCCGGCGGGAGGCATGGGCGAGGGCGATGACTGTGGCAGTGTCGTCTCTAAGCCGATAGATGATCGCGTAGTCCGTCCGGGCGAGATTGAGGCGCCTGAGCACGAATCCGCTCACGAAGCCGGCGCTTCACATCGGCCCACGGCGCGGCCTGAGTTTCGCCGGAGTCGAGTCGTTCTACCCGTCGCTGGATTTCCTCGCGCCATTCGGGCGAGAGTTCGAAGTCTCCGTCGGCTTCCGAAGCGAGGAGGAGGCGGAATTCCTCCTGCTCTTCGGGCGTGAGCGCCTTCACCTGTTCGAGGAGTTCTTGCACGCGGGTCATGCCGGGATCATACCACCGCGTCAGCTGCCCCTGAGTTCGGCGCCGAGTTCCTTCGAAAGCCGGATGACCAGTCCTTGCTGGCCTTTCGCGACGTCCGCGTCGGTGAGGGTGCGGTCGGTGGCCTGGAAGCGGAGGCGGAGGGCAAGCGACTTCTTGCCTTCGGGGACCCCCTTCCCGCGATACTCGTCGAAGAGGTCGGCGCTGATACGGATCGTGCCGCTGCGGTGCGAGCGGGCGATTTCGAGCACGCGCCCGGCCGGGACCGCCGCATCGACGAGCAGGGCGATGTCCTGGCGGACTTCCGGGAACTTCGAGGGCGCCGAGTATTCGGGCCGCTCCGGCAGGTGTCTCACCAGGTCTTCGACCCAGAGTTCGAGGAGGAAGACGGGCTCGTCGATATCGAACATGGCGGCGTGGTCCGGGTGGACCTGGCCGAGCAGGCCGACCCGCTCCTTTCCGACGCGGACTTCGGCGGTATGCCCTTCGAGGAAGCCGAACTCCGCGCGGGGCGCGTAGGCGGCCCTCACGCCGATGCCGTTCAGGAACGATTCGACGGCGCCCTTCGCGTCGAAGAAGTCGAGACGTTCGCCGCCGGCCTGCGCCCAGCGCGTCTCGCGTCCGCCGCCGAGGACGGCGCAGAGCACCGTCCGCTCGTGGGGCAGGTCGGCCTCCACGGGCAGGTACTCGAAGCCGACTTCGAAAAGGCGGAGCGCCCCATCGACGTGGCGCCGGTTCGAGGCGTAGGTCTCCAGGACGGAGGGCCGCAGGGAGGTGCGAAGGTAGGCGTGCTGGGCGGCGACCGGGTTGACCACCGCGAGCGGGTTGGACCGCAGGGTGTCGTCCTCGGGGACCATCCGCTTCAGCCGCGCCAAATCGGAGAGGGTGTAGCTGATGGTCTCCTGGAAGCCCAGGGCGGCGGCGAGGTCGCGCATGCGTTCGCGCAGGTCGCGCACGGGATCGACTTCCGGCGCCGGCAGGACGCCGCGCAGCATGGTCGTCGGCAGCTTGTCGTAGCCGTAGATGCGTCCGATGTCCTCGATCACGTCGTCGGCGATCTCGATGTCGGGGCGCCAGTCCGGCGGCTGTACGCTGTACCTGCCGGGCGGGACGAAATGGCAGACGAAGCCGAGGTCGGTGAGGATGCGACGCACGTCTTCGGTCGGGACGGCGATGCCCAGCACCTGCTCGATGCGGGAGGCTTCGACGATGACGGTCTTGCGCGGCTCTTTGCCGGGATAGACATCCACCAGGCCCGAGGCGACCGTGCCACCGGTCAACTGCTCGAAGAGATGGAGGGCGCGGTGCTGGGCGAACTCCGGCATCTCCATGCCGAGGCCCTTTTCGAAGCGCAGAGAAGCCTCGGTCCGGAGCTTCAGATAGGTCGAGGTGCGGCGGATGCTGCCGGGGCGGAAGTTCGCGATCTCCAGGAGCACGTTCTTCGTAGTGGCGCTTACTTCGCTGTTGCCGCCGCCCATGATTCCGGCGATGCCCACGGGGCCCTCGCCGTCGCAGATAAGCAGCATTTCGCCGTCGAACTCGCGCTCCACGCCGTCCAGCGTCGTGAGCTTTTCGCCCGGCTTCGCGCGCCGGGCGACGATGCGGTTGCCGCGGACGAGGTCGTAGTCGAACGCGTGGAGGGGCTGACCGGTCTCGAGCATCACGTAGTTGGTGATGTCGACGACGTTGTTGATGGGGCGCATCCCGGCCTTCTGAAGGCGCTCCTGCATCCACTGCGGGGATGGGCCGATGGTGACGTTCTCGATCAGCGACGCGGTGAACCGGAGGCAGAGGTCCGGGTCTTCGATGGTGACCGAGACGGCGTCTTCGACGTTGCGCGCGGAGGTGCCGTGGGTGCGCTCCGGCTCGCGCATGACCTTCCCCGTGATGGCGGCGGTCTCGCGCGCGAAGCCGAGCACGCCGAGGAGGTCGGCGCGGTTCGCCCAGGTGGAGATATCGAAGACGATGTCGCCGAGTTCCTCGACAAGCGGGCGGCCGATCGGCGCCTCGGGGCGAAGCCCGAGGATGCCCTCGTGGTTCTCGCTCAATCCCAGCTCTTTCTCACTGAGGACCATCCCGGCTGATTCGACGCCGCGAATTGGACGCAGCTTCAGCTTCGCGCGTTCGCCGGTGTGGCCGTCGATCAACTCCGCGCCCTCGGTCGCGAAGGCAATCTTCTGACCGGCCGCGACATTCGGGGCGCCACAGACCACCTGCTGGCGGCCGTGGCCGGCCTCGACCGTGACGAGGCGCAGGCGGTCGGCGTTCGGGTGCGGCTCGACGGCGAGCACTTCGGCGACGCGGATACGCTCCGGGTCCCACTGGGCGCCGATCGTCTCCCAGCTTTCGACCTCGGCGGTGGCGTCGATGAGGCGCCGCGCCAGTTCGGGCACGGGCAGGTCGACATCGACGAATTCGCGCAGCCAGTTGAGTGAGAGTTTCATCGCGGCTCCTCCTAGAACTGGCTCAGGAAACGGACGTCGTTCGCGTAGAAGTTGCGGATGTCTTCGATGCCCCAGCGGAGGAGGGCGACGCGCTCCACGCCGATGCCGAAGGCGAAGCCGGTCACTTTCGAACTGTCGTAGCCGGCGGTTTCGATGATCTCCGGGTGGACCATGCCGGCGCCGAGGATCTCGATCCAGCCGGTGCCGTGGCAGGTGTGGCATTCGCGGCCGTCGCCGCGGCAGATGAAGCAGTCGATCGCCATCTCGACGCCGGGCTCGACGAATGGGAAGTAGCTGTGATGGAAGATGATCTTGCGGTCGGCGCCGAACATCTGGCGCGACCATTCGTAGAGCACGCCCTTGAGGTCCGACATCCGCACGCCCTCATCGACGGCGAGGCCCTCGATCTGGGTGAGCATCCACTCGTGGGTCGCGTCAGTGGCTTCCTGGCGGTAGCACTTCCCCGGGACGACGACACGGACGGGCGGGGCCGCTGTCCGCTCGAGCACGCGTACCTGGTTGGGCGAGGTGTGGGTGCGCAGGAGCATGTGGCGCTTGCCATCGATGAGGGTGTTCACCCAGATCGTGTCCCACATGTCCCGCGCGGGGTGGTCTTCCGGGATTCGGACGCCATCGAAGTTGTAGCGGTCCCACTCGACCTCCGGGCCTTCGGCCACGCGGAAGCCCATGTCGCCAAAGGCCTTGAGGCAGTCGCGCATGGTCTGGGTCACGGGGTGGAGGCGCCCGATCGCCTGGGGCCGGCCTGGCAGGGTCACATCGATGGCGGACTCGGTGCTGAGCGCCTTGAGGGCGGCGGCCTTCAGGTCCTGCTGCTTCGCTTCCAGGGCCGCTTCGAGTTCCTGCTTCAGGGTGTTGGCGTTGGCGCCAAAGCTCGCGCGCTCATCGGCGGGACGGTCTTTGATCGAACGCAGGAGGGCCGTGAGGCGGCCGTCCTGCCGGCCAAAGAAGGTAATGCGCCACTGTTCAAGCCCGGCTTCGTTGGAAGCCGAAGCGAGCGCCGCCAGCGCTTCTTCGCGCAGGCCCTCGAGGGACGGTTCACTTGACATGGGACTGTGAAGTATACGGGGCGCCCCGTTTACCGTCCGTGAACCGCGGCGGCGCGGCGCGTGTAACGTTCTCAGCCCGTCCCCGACTACGCTCTGATGGTGTCCGACTTCAGGGTGACGCGCCCGGCCCCCGCGCTCCGTATCATGCTGGCATGTCTCTTCGTGGTAGTGGCCGCGTCGCTCGCCGGGTGTTTCGGCGGTTCGAAGTCGTCCCAGGCCCCGGGCGGGAGGAGCGAAGTGGCTGACGAATCCCCCCGGAAGTCCTGGGCCGGCAAAGAACCGGCGCCGGCCATCCCGACCGGCGTGACCTGGTTCAACGTGCAGCGCCCCCTGACACTCGAGGAGTTGAAGGGCCGGATGGTCCTGCTCGACTTCTGGACGCTCGGCTGCATCAACTGCCAGCACATCATCCCGGACCTCAAGCGGCTCGAAGCCGAGTTCGGCGATTCGCTCGTCGTCATCGGCGTGCATTCCGGCAAGTATGCGACGGAGCACGAAGACGACTCGATTCGCGAAGCGATCCGCCGGTACGGGCTCGAACATCCCGTGGTGAACGACCCGGACTTCGCCGTCTGGCGGACGTTCGGAGCCAACGCCTGGCCGACGCTCGTGCTTATCGACCCGGCGGGGAACCTCGTCGGCGGACACGCCGGGGAGGGTGTCTACGCGCTCTTCCAGCCGATCCTGAAGTCGCTGAGCGACGAGTTTTCCGCCAGCGGCGTCCTCAAGCCGGCGCCGCTTCCGCTCGCGCTCGATTCGGCGCCCGCGACGGCCGTGCTCTCCTATCCGGCCAAGGCGCTGGCCGACGAGCGGTCCGGGCGGCTGTACGTCGCCGATGCGGGGAACAACCGGGTGGTGGTTTCGACACTCGAGGGCGAGTTGCTGAAGGCGGTGGGCACGGGCAAGGAGGGCTTCGCCGACGGCGCCGCCGCCGAAGCGGCCTTCCGGCAGCCGCAGGGCCTCGGGCTTTCGGAAGACGGCAAGACGCTGTACGTGGCCGACACCCGCAACCACTCGGTCCGCGCGATGGACACCGTGACCTTCGAGGTAACCACGATCGCCGGGACGGGCCAGCAGCTCCAGCGGCTCCCCCAGGAAGGCGCGAAGGCCCGCGAGACCGCGCTCGCCTCTCCCTGGGACGTCGTCGAAGTGGACCGGACGCTGTTCATCTCGATGGCCGGCATCCACCAACTCTGGGCGCTGGACCTGCAGACGGGGACGATCGGCCCCTTCGCCGGGACGAGCCGGGAAGGCATCAACGACGGGGATCGCCGCACGATGGCGACACTGGCCCAGCCCTCGGGCATCACGACCGACGGTGAGCTGCTTTACTGGGTCGACCCGGAGTCGAGTTCCCTGCGCCAGGTACGTGTGCAAGGGGAGGATGACGTCATCACCCTCGTCGGCACCGGCCTGTTCGACTACGGCGAAGCCGATGGCGCCGGTTCGCGGGCGCGCTTCCAGCACCCGCAGGGCGTGATCTACGACGATCGCGCGCTCTACATCGCGGATACCTACAACCACCGGCTGCGGGTGTACGACATCACTTCGCGCCAGGTGGGGACGGCCGCGGGTGGCGAGCGGGGATGGGCCGACGGTGTCGCCGGCTCGGCGATGTTCGACGAGCCAGGCGGGCTCTCGGTCGCCCACGGCAAGCTCTACATCGCCGACACGAACAACCATGTCATCCGGGTGTTCGACCCGCCAAGCGGCCAGGTCTCGACGCTTTCGTTCACCAACGTCGCCGCTGTCGCGACGGGCGTCCCAGGGCGGGTGACCAAAGCGGAGCTGCCCGCGGTCACCGTCGCGCCCGGCGCGAGCAACCTTCGCCTCACGTTCACGACGCCGGCGAGTTTCCACCTGAATGGCTCGGCGCCTTCGAAGGCGGAACTTACGTCGGCGAACCCGGCGGTGGTGAACCTTGGCGAGCGCACGCTGAGCTGGAACACGGACGACCCATCGATCACGCTCCCCATCCCCGTGATGCTGGGTGAGGGCCAGACGACGGGGACGGTGAGCGCCTCGGGGTACTACTGCCGCACCGGCGCGGAGGCGCTCTGCTTCATCGGCCAGTTCGAGGTCTCCATCCCGGTGACCGTCGCCGCCGGTTCAACCAACGGCGAGATCGCCGCGACCTACGAACTGCCACCGGCCTGAGCGGTGGACGTCTTCCTCGAGACGCGGCGCCTGCGGCTTCGCCGGTTCACACCCGGGGACGGCGGCCGCCTGTTCGCCCTGGACAGCGACCCCGAGGTGATGCGCTACCTGACGGGCGGCGTGGGCACCTCTCACGAGCATATCGAGAACGAAGTGCTGCCGGCGATGATCGACGCCTATTACCGGTACGGCGGGCTCGGCTGGTGGGCGGCGGAGACTGCTGGCGAGGGCGGGTTCGTTGGCTGGTTCGGGCTGCACCCGTTCGATACGACGCATCCCGGCGAACTGGAGCTTGGCTACCGGCTGAGGCGCGAAGCCTGGGGCCGCGGCCTGGCCACGGAGGGTGCGCTCGCCCTGCTGGCAAAGGCGTTCGAGGAGTTCGGCGCGACCCGGGTGGTGGCCCAGACGTACGAGGAGAACGCCGCCTCGCGCAGGGTGCTGGAGAAGTGCGGGATGCAGTTTGTCCGCTCGTTCCGAGTCGGACTGCCGGAGCTGGTTGCGACGTCCACCTACGATGCCGCGGCAGCGGAGCCGTTCGACGGCGACGATGTGGAGTATGCGATCGACC
>CALMIW010000322.1 GCA_937864275.1 uncultured Dehalococcoidia bacterium | reverse complement strand
TGCCCAAGTGGTGCACCAGCGACGCACGAAGGGTTGGAAGGCTCGTGACACGCGCGGATTGCGAGTTCGAGGACTTCCGCTTGCGAAGTTGGGTCGGGCGCACCGCCGAGTGGCCCGGTGAGCCCGGCTGTCCCCGCGATGCTCGCCGATGGTGCGTACGGCGAACCAGCACCGAAACTGGCAATGAATCGGCTACTTCCGACGACGCACCTTCGATCGTTCGCTTGCCACCCAACTGCCGCGAAAGGAAGACCGTCGTCGTCGACACCGACGCGAACGCCCAAGATCCGACGATCACCGCCATGACGTTCTCGTGAATCAGTAGGGTGCCGACGAGTATCAGCTTCACGGTTGCGAACCACAGGTTCCGCCGGAGAACCAGGCCACCGTTGCGGTCCGCTGTCGCCATGGAATCGGCCAGTCGTCCGAGCGCAAGTGCCGTGACCGCGGCAGTCACCACGGCTGCAAACACGATCGTTCGCAGATCGGCCCGCCAACCAGCCATCCAACCGATGATGGTGAGCCCACCTCCCGACGTCAACACCGCCGCCGCTGCCACGATCGAGCAGAGGTGTCGTTGAAATCGGGCCCGTTCACCCTGGCGCGTCGCAGTCGCCATGTACTGGACCGCGGTCGTCGACGCCCCGCCGTCGGCCACAAGGGCAGCAGCCGCCATCAGTGACACGACCGTCGTCGTCTCGCCGACCTGCGCGGCAGGCGCAGTCGCAGTGACGACCACCCAGAATCCGTATCCGAGTGCGGCGTTGGACAAGGTTGTCGCCGCCAGCACCACGGTGTTCCGGCAATGACTTTCACGAAGGACTCGTCCCCGCCTGTGAACCGGCTCGTCGGGCGGACCAAGACGTGAGGTCAGGCGATGCGCTGTCATCGATGCACCGAGACCTTCGACGTTGACGGCCGGCACACGTGCTGGTAGAGCGCTTCCATCTCCGCTGCGACGTCGTCCCAGGACTCGGGCCCACTGCCGGGCAGGGAGGCCCCTCGCTTGCCGGCTGCAGACCTGATCGCTTCGGCGAGCTCGAGCGCCTGAGCCGATTCGGAGAAGAGGACGCAACGCTCCGGAAATCGGTAGGCCGTCTCACGATGCGCCGGAATGTCCGACAGCGCGACTCCCGCCCCTGCCACGATTGCCTCGAGCGGGACGATGCCTTGGGACTCGAGCGCAGATGCCGAGCAGACGACCGACGCCGAACGAAGTGCCGAGCGAAGAGCTGCATCGCTGACCCGGCCGCGGAACTCGACCGTCCCCGCAAGGCCGAGATGCCCGACAAGGACCTCGAGCTCCGCTCGCGCCTCTCCAGCACCGAAGATGTCGAGGCGAAACCCGTGGCACAGATGTGACATTGCACGAACGACGCGATCCACCCGCTTGTAGCGGTCAAGCCGACCGATGACGACGATGGATCCACGACCGTCGGCACGGTCGCTCGTTGCGGCGGCCAGAATGGCATCGACATCGATGCCGCACGGGATGACTCTGGTCCGATCTCGAGACGACGGGAAGTGCTCGTGGACGAGTGTTCGCTCGGCCTCCGAGAGGCAGACAATTTGGTCCGCCCGCTCGAGGACACGATCTCCAGTACGTCGGTATGCCACATGAGCCCGTGACCTGAGTCGACCTTCGCTCGACCCGTGATATGCCGTCGTCACCACCAGTGGCCCGCGACGCGCTACCGCGGCTGCCTGCGTGACGACATCGTGATACGAGAAGAGATGAACGATGTCATCTGCAGTGGAACGCACCGCCCTGAGCAGCCCTATCGAGACGGTTAAGTGTTCGAGTCGGACCGTCGGTCGAAATCGCCGCACGAGTACACCACTGAGAACTTCTTCCTCCGGATCGTCGGCGAGCTGATGTGTCAGAACGGATACTTGATGTCCTGTGCCCTGAAGCGCGACTCCGAGCCGCATGACGAGCGATTGAACGCCGCCCACCGAAGGCGCGAACCGATTCGAGACGAGGGTGACCCTCACCGGTCGCTCCTGGCGGGACCGATGTCATACCGCCATGCTGGCGGAACTATTCGTGGCTGGTCGGTGTGCACGAGTGGTGCGCCCCTTGAGGATTGCTCGGCCGATCCGGCAACCGTCCCGCCAGACCGAAAGGTTCGACGTACCGTTCAGCCGATTCGACTCTTGGCTAGGAACCTCGGCAACCTCGAGCTGTGCCTGTTGCGCTCGGATGTTGATCAGCGTTTCCACCTCGAAGCCCGGGCACCCCGGATCGATCATCGGGACGACATCCCGCCAGAAAGCCATGTATCCGTAGCAGAGGTCGGTGTAACGGCTCCCGAACAAGAGGTTCACCGTCGTCGTCAACGCCGCGTTGCCGAACGACCGCAAGGGAGTCAGATCCGAGCTGTCGCCCCCGTGCATCCTGCGAGATCCCTTCGCCACATCCGCGCCCGCGACGAGCGCCCGCACGAAGGACGGGATCTCCGCAGGGTCCATCGAACCGTCCGCATCCATCATCACCACGATGTCGCACGAGGCCGCGGCGAATCCGGCGCTCAGCGCGAAGCCCTTTCCGGCACGTGGCTCTCGCTCAACGCGCACTCGTGGCCATGAGAGCGCAACGGCGATGGTGGCGTCAGTTGAACGCCCGTCGACGACGATGATCTCCGTCACGCATTCAGGTACTGCGGCGAGCACCAACGGAAGGTTGAGCGCCTCGTTCAACGTCGGAATCACGAGCGACACCGTGGGGAGTCGGCTTCCCGAGCGCGCGTCGTTGCTTGACGAATTCCGATCGCTCGTAACCGTTGTCGAATGATGCGGGTCGACATCTCCGTCATGGTCAGGAACAGACGATTGGGTGGACAGCTGCGGAAACATGCCGACCCATCGTCGAGAGCAGCAGCTTGCTTGAGGCGAGGGACCGACATTGGCCCGAACCGATCAGCCTGTCGGGGCGACTCTGAAACGATGACCCCAAAGTGGGTAGGGCGGGGACGGCGGAATGCTCCGGCAATGTGAAGGTGGGACTGCGGATGCTGCGAACGAAACGCTGAGCGTGGCCCTGTTCTGCAAGCAGCGACTCTTCGCCGAGGCGTTCGAGGAGGTGCTCAGGCGGACGCCGGGCGTGGAAGTGTGTGGCCTGGTCCGCACGACGGGAGATTGCCTGCGACTCGTTGAGGGGATGCAACCCCGCGTGGTCGTCGCCTCGGCAGACGCCCGGTCAACAATCGTCGTCGCCGAGAAGGTGAAGCCAGCTACGTCGATGCTCATGGTCGTCGATCGACTTTCGCATGATGTGGAGAACGACGCGAGGCGTGCCGGTGTTCGGGCGATCGTCTCAAGCGATCGGTCGGTCCCGACGATCATCGCCATGATGCGGCGGTGCAACGAACCTTCGGATGTCCTGCTCGTGGATGCCACGCGGCTTGAGCGCCCCTCGTCGGTCCGCCTGACCACCCGAGAGCTCGAAGTGTTCGAACTTCTCGAGGGAGGGTGCTCGACTGCTTCCATCGCTGCGACGCTGGGAATCTCGCCGAACACCGCCCGCGTACACGTCAAGGCAATCATGCAGAAGTTGCAGGCACGAAGTCGTTTGCAAGCGATCGCAGCCGCGCGAAGTGTTCTGACGCTGAGAGGCACTGACGCTTCGTGCTCGGATAGCAGGAGCGCCTCCGACTGACGTGGTTTCCTCGATGCG
>CALMIW010000321.1 GCA_937864275.1 uncultured Dehalococcoidia bacterium | reverse complement strand
TCGGCGGCCGCCGTCGCGCCGGTCTCGACCCAGTCGAGCGTGAGCACGTCGGCGAAGGCGCGCGATCCCAGTTCGGTCGACAACGCGGGCGTCGCGAAGGTGGTCACGAGCTCAGGTCGGGGCGTCAGCAGCGTGCCCGATGCCGGGGTCATCGCAGTGGGTGGCGACCGAGCGTCCGCCGGTGTTGCGGAGGCGCCGGATCCGGCCGCCATCAGAACTGCCAACAGGGCGATACGCGTGCGCACGATGCTTCCTGGCATGACGGGCCTGAGTGACGCGGGGGCGGGACGGCGGAGTATCTCGATGAGACCCGTGCGCTGCGCGGCAAGTTCACGCGGACGGTGCGCGTGCCCATGTAGCCCAGGTGCACAGAGGCCCGTCGCGCCATGCCGCGCGCCTGGCGGAATTCCCTGCAGTCGCCGGGCCGCTCGTTCTGCATTTGAACCGATGGGATCGAGTCGACGAGGCGAGGATTGCAGCACGCGTGTTGCTGCGGGTACGGTGCGCATCGTCAGACTCCGCACATCCCCCCTCGAGGCATTTCACATGGATCCGATGGAATCCGGCGATCCCGCCGCTTCGCGTCGCAACTTCCTGATGTCCGGCGCTGCGGCCGCCACGGCCGCTGTCGCTGCTGCTGTGGTTGCCGCCGCGGAGCCGCCTGTCGCTACGGCGGCCGCGCAGCCGCTATTCGCCACGAGCCCCGATGCGCCCGCCGGTCCGCATCGCATCGTGTCGCGCATCGAGCGTCCCCCTGTGGATGTCATTGCGCGCTTCAGGAAGGTGGTACGCGAGTTCGTGACCGACGCCGTCGGTCGCTCCCAGTGGATGGATCCCGCGATCAAGCCGGTCGCCGATCGCGACTGGTCGCTGTGCGGACCGGCCGTCACCGTGAAGCTCGAGGCCGTCGATCACCTGATGTGCATCGCCGCGCTCGGGGTCGCGCAGCCGGGCGACGTCATCGTCGTCGCCGCGAATGGCGTGACGCACACCTCGGTCTGGGGCGGCGGACTCACGCTGTCGGCGAAGAACCTCGGCGCTGAGGGCGTCGTCGTCGACGGCGCGGTGCTCGATTCGCACATGATCCTCGAGCGGGGGCTGCCCGTGTTTGCCCGCGGCCGTCACCCGGCGCACGGCACCTGGGAGACGCCGGGCTCCGTGAACGTGCCGGTCTCCTGTGGGGGCGTGGTCGTGAACCCGGGTGACATCGTGTTCGGCGATCTGGACGGCGTCGTCGTGGTGCGCCGCGAGCAGGCGCTCGCGGTGCTCGAGGAGTGCGAGGCGAAGTCGAAGATCCTGCTCGCGACGCGCGCGCGGATGAACGCCAGCAAGGAGACCTTCTTCTCGCTGCGCGGCGGGCGCGCGTTGTTCGAGAAGGCCGGCGTCACGTGGGTGGACTGAGCGCGCACCGCCTGCCGCTGCCTTCCCTTTCGCCTGGGAGAATTTTCGATGAACCTGACGCGTAGACGACTGGCGCTGGGCACCGCGGCGGCCGGGGTGATCGTCGCCACCGGTGCCGGCATCGTCCCGGCCATCGCTGCAACACCGCCTGCCCGCCCCGGTCGCGGCGATGCCATGCTCGACGTCCTCGTGCTGGGGGCCGGCGTCTCGGGCCTCAACACGGCGTGGATGCTCGAGCAGGAGGGGCTGTCGGTCGCCGTCCTCGAGGGCCGCCAGCGGGTCGGCGGTCGGGTGCACACCTTGTTCGACCAGCCGGGCTATCCCGAGATGGGCTTCGGCGCGATGTTCTCGGGCTATGGTCGCGGCCTCGCCGTCGCGAAGCGCGTCGGCGTGCAGATGGTCGACATCCGCAACCGCATGGGTGGCGGCGAGGACCCGGTGTTGGTGATCGGTGGGCGGGTCATCACTCGTACCGAGTGGGCGTCGTCGCCGGCCAACCCGTTCCCGGCCGCGCACAAGGCCGTGATGCCCTGGGAACTGTTCCCGCGATTGCTGGCACAGGACAATCCGCTGAAGGACTGGACCCGGTGGATGGCGCCGGACTCGGCGCCGCTCGACATCTCCGTGCACGAGTTCCTGAAGGGTCGAGGCCTGAACGATGCGGCCATCAGGCTGGCGTTCGACACCTCGCCCTATTACGGCACCAACGCCTACGACGTCTCGACACTGATGTACGCAGCCAGCGAAGGCTGGGGCAAGGACACCATGGCGCAGCCGGGCGCCTTCGCGTGCCAGGGGGGCAACGGGCAGCAGCCGCAGGCCATGGCCCGGCAACTGAAGGGCGACGTGCTGCTCGGCAAGGAGGTGATCGGCATCGAGAGTGGTGCGGAGGCAGTCACCGTGACCTGCAGCGACGGCTCGTCGTTCCGCGCCAGGCGCGCGGTGTCGACGCTGCCGTTCTCGACGCTGCGCAACGTGCGTATCGACCCGCCACTCGAGGGCACGCAGGCGCAGGCCGTGATGACGCTACCCTACCAGCCGCTGTCGCTCGCCTTCCTGACCGTCACCGCGCCGTTCTGGGAAGAGGAGCGGCGTGCGCCGTCAATGTGGACGGACGGCCGGCTCGGCGTCGTCAGCGCGCAGCGCTTCGGCGCCGATCCCGAGGAGGTCACGGGTCTGCTGGTCTGGGCGCGTGGCAACCTCGCCCGCTACTGGGATGGCCTGGGCAAGGACGCGGTGCTGAAGATGGTCGTAGCGGAGATCGAGAAGGTCCGTCCCGCCGCGCGTGGCAAGATCGCTGGCGCTGCGCTGCATTCCTGGACCGCCGAGAGGTTCAATGCGGGCGACTTTTCCTACTTCGCGCCAGGGCAGCTCACCCGCATCGTCGCCACGATGGCCGAGCCGCACGGACGCCTGCACTTTGCGGGCGAGCACACGGCGCAGGCGAGCCGCGGCCTCGAATCGGCGCTGGAATCCTCCGAGCGCGTCGCGATCGAGGTGGCCTCGGCGTGAACCTGCGCAGACGTCGCGGATAGCCGCATCCGGCCGGCACGAATCCTGTGACCCGGGATTGATCGTCTCGGCCGGTGGAGGCACGGATACGTGATCGCCCGCCGCCATCGATCCCGGGGTGGCCGGCGAGGCCAGGCGCTTCGCTGGGCTCGCGCACTCCAAGCGCCGCTCGCGCAGACCTGGGCCGCCGTAGCCCGTTCGACCTGGGGCACCGTATCCGGAACGATCCCGAGTCGCATGCGCGCGTCGCGATCGAGCGCTTCTACAGCCCTGCGGTTCGGCTGGCGCCGGACGGGTAGCCCTGGATGAGCGAGACCTTGGCGCGCAACGAACTTGCTTACGGCATCCCCGTATTCGCAACGACCCCGCGCGCCGCAACGCTCCGGGACCAGGAGTCCGTGGCAACGGTGGGGCGTGGCCAAGTACGAACCGCGACCAGCTTCGCAGACCTTCGCGGCGCGCTGGAAAGAGTACCGCGAGACGGTATTGCCCGCCGTGGCGGAGCGGATATCGCCTGCCACGATCAATCTCGTCCAGATGAGCTTCTACTGCGGCGCGACGTCGATGCTCGATCTGGTGGGCATGATCCTGGACGAATCGGACAGCCGGGAAGCCGTGGAAGCCGCCCTGGAGCGACTGTACGAGGAAGTCGATGGGTTTCTCGAGGCTGGCGACGGCGAAGTGAACTAGGAACCGCTTCTCGGCACGAATCCGGTCGCGCGCCGCCGTCGCTACCCGGGACCGGGTTCGCGGGCACGGCGCTCAGTAGCGCAGCATCACCGGGTGTGCGCCCGTGGCCTCGCCGAGCATGCGCTTCGCCTTCTCGACGGCGTTCAGCAGGCCGGCATGCAAGCGCTCGTCCTGGCCCGCGCGCAGGTAGCGGTCGGCGGCGAGCAGCACGGCCTGCAGCGCGCGTCTGTGTTCATCGTCGGGCAGGGTCTGCCCGACGTGTGCCGCAGGGCTTCCGGACCGGGAATCCTGCAGGGCCGCCTCGATGATGTCCGTCGTCGTCAGGAGCCCGACCAGCAGGCCATGCGGGTCGACGA
>CALMIW010000320.1 GCA_937864275.1 uncultured Dehalococcoidia bacterium | reverse complement strand
GAGCCGTCGTAGTTGCGGACGTTCGAGTAGCCCAGCAGGTTCGTGAGCACGAACCACGTGTGCGAGCTGCGCTCGCCGATGCGGCAGTAGGCGATCACGTCGTCACCGGACTTCAGCCCCTGCTCTTCTTCGTAGATGGCCTTCAGTTCCGCCGCCGTCTTGAACGTGCCGTCCTCCGGGTTCGCGGCGCGCGCCCACGGCACGCTCTTCGCCCCGGGAATGTGGCCGCCGCGAAGCACCCCTTCCTGCGGGTACTCCGGCATGTGCGTGCGCTCGCCCGAAAATTCCTGCGGGCTGCGCACGTCGACGAGCTTCGTCTTCCCGTCGAGCTTCTTCAGCACCTCGTCGCGGAAGATGCGGATCTTCGAATCGTCCCGCTCCGGGGCCGTGTAGCTCGTCGCCGGATGGGACGGCACGTCGCGAGTCAGTTCGCGGCCTTCCTTCTCCCATTTGAGGCGCCCGCCGTCCATCACCTTTGCATTGGTGTGCCCGAAGAGCTGGAAGACCCAGTAGGCGTACGTCGCCCACCAGTTGTTCTTGTCGCCGTAGAACACCACCGTCGTGTCGCGGGCGATGCCGATCTTGCTGGCGAGCTTCTCGAACCCGGCCCGGTCGAGGTAATCACGCCGGAGGTGGTCGTTCAGGTCGGCCGCCCAGTCGACCTGGACGGCGCCGGGGATGTGGCCCGAGGGATAGAGAAGCTGGTCCTCGTTCGACTCGATGATGCGGACGTTGGGGTCGTTCTTGTGCTCGGCGACCCAGTCTGTGGAAACGAGCACAGACGGGTTCGCGTAGCCGCGCGCGGCAATTTCGGTCATTGGGGTTCCTCCGGGAGCATGGATTTGGCGTGGGTGCCTTACGGCGGGGAGACCCAGCGTACGGCCTTCCTCGAAGAAAGTCGAGCGATAAGGTCAACAATATCAGGATCGAGTGCCAGCCACGGCCCGGGGCCGCTATACTGCATGCATGGCCATCCGCCAGCCCAATCCGCCGCGCACCAGGCCGCCAACGCGTCCCAAGTGGCAATCGAAATACCACGGCGTCCGCATGACCCCGGAAGAGTACCTGGCGCTGCCCGAGGAGAAGCCGTACCTCGAATATGTCGACGGGGTGGTGTTGCAGAAACCTATGCCCAACGAAGACCACGGTGAACTCGCATTCCGCGTCGGGCACCTCATCCAACTCTGGCTCGGGACGCGTCCGGGCCGGATCGGCGTCGAGGTGAGGGCCAAATTGGGAGAACTCCCGAACTACCGCCTCCCCGATGTCTCGTACTGGAAGCCGGGCATTCCCCGGGGCGAAGGAGCGCCGCCCACCGTCGCTGTCGAGATCCGCTCGCCCGACCAGACCCTCGCCGAGTTGCGCACCAAGTGCGAGTTCCTTCGGCGTTCCGGCGTCGAGACCTGCTGGCTGATCGACCCGGTCAACCGTTCAGCCGAAGTCTTCGAAGGGCGCAAGCACGCAGGGACGCCGGTCACGGTCCTCAAGGCGGAGTCTCTCCCCGGCTTCGAACTCCCCCTGGCCGACCTTTTCGCCATCCTCGACGCCTGATCCTCCGGGTCGACAAGCCTGCGGCGCGGCCCGACAATCGGCGCGCCATGCCCCTGCCACCCTTCTCCCTCCCTGCCCTCGATGGTTCGCCGCACCAGTTCCCAACCGGACGCCACGCCCTTCTCTGCTTCGTGAAGGAAGACTGCCCCACCTGCGTGCTGTCCATGCCGCTCATCCAGGCCGGCGCAGCCGCGTTCGGCGACTCCATGGACGTCTGGTGCATCGGACAGGACGACGCCGGGAACCGGCGCCTGGCCGCCGCCTTCGCTCTCACCGCGCCGATGCTCGACGACTCGGCACTCCATGTCTCCTACCGCTACGACCTCGACACGGTTCCGACGATCATCCTCGCCGCCGGCGATGGCGAGGAGCTCGAGCGATTCATCGGCTTCGGGAAGGCCGATTGGCAGGCGCTCTTCCAGCGACTGATCTCGGTAACGCTTTCGCCGGCCCCGGTGGTGGATTGGCCGGCCTACCCGGAGAGCCGGCCGGGGTGCGGCTCCAGGTCGGTCGAACCGGGCATCGCCGAACGTCTCCAGGCGGAGATGGAGGGGAGCCCAGTCCGCGCCCGCCGCATCGATGTGGGCGAATCCGACGACATCTTCGAGTTCATGTTCGATCAGGGCCTCACGGACGGCCTCCCGGTCATCCCTCCCACACCGGAACGCGTCGTCCGCATGCTGGCCGGGACCAAGCGGGACCCGCAGGAAGTAGTGGGAGTGGTCCCGCCGAATTTGGCCCCGGTGACGGTCGAAAAGGTGGCGATCAACGCCGTGATGGCCGGCTGCAAGCCCGAGTACCTGCCTGTCGTCCTCGCCGCCGTCGAAGCCATCACCACCGAGCAGTTCAACATGCACGGCGTCCTCGCCACCACCCACTTCCCAACACCGGTGATCATCGTCAACGGCCCCATCCGTGACCGCATCGGGATGAACTACCGGATGAACGTCCTGGGCCAGGGCAACCGCGCCAACGCGACCATCGGGCGGGCCGTCCAGCTCGTGGTCCGGAACGTCGGGGGCGGTCGCCCGGGGGCGGTCGACCGCGCCGCGCTCGGCCAGCCGGGCAAATACACCTTCTGCTTCCCTGAGTTCGAAGAGCGCAGCAACTGGGAGCCCCTCCATGTCGAACGCGGGTTCGACCGCGCCGACAGCACCGTCACGGTCTACGCCGGCGGCGCGCCAAATGGCATCATCGACCAGCTCTCCCGCGGAGCGAAGTCCCTGGCGACGAGCTACGGCCTGGCCCTCGCCACAGCCGGCCATCCCAAGGCCTACGGCCACGGCGAAATCGTCGTCATCGTCCCGCCCGAACACGTCGACACCTTCGCGAAGGACGGCTGGACCAAGGATCAGATCCGCGAGCGCATCCAGGAAGTCTCCGCCCGCCCGGCGCGCGAACTCATCCGCGACGAGTTCTGCGCCGAGGGAATGACGCCTCAACAGGCCGGGCGGATCGGCCTCGAAACCATGGTCCCGAAGTTCCGCGACCCGAAGAACATCACCTTCGTGGTCGCCGGGGGCGAGGCCGGCAAGTTCGCGGCCTACCTGGGCGGCTGGGTGAGCGGCCCCATGGGCAGCCAGATGACCACCGTGAGAATCCGGGAGTGACCGCGATGAGAAACCTGCTCCCTTCTACCAATCCCTTGCCCGCCACCCTACAATCCCCGCCATGACCACCATCCTCGACCCCACCGACGAACGCGTGCCTGTCCGTCGAAGCCTCACCGCCCGGCCGGAGAGTGTCACCGGTGTCGTCGGCCTGCTGAACATCTCCAAACCGCGCGGCGATATCCTCATCGCCCGGATCGAGGAGCGCCTCCGCGAACGCCTTCCTGGCGTCGAGTTCCGCAACTACGCCAAGCCGACCTTCACCAAGCCGGCTCCGCTGGACCTGCGCCAGAAAATCGCCGAGGAGTGTGGCTTCGTCATCGAAGCACTGGCCGACTGAGGATCCTGCACAACGTGCAGTGTGCACGACACGACCTGGTTCGAAATCAACGGCAAGCCCTCCGTCTTCATCGCCTCCAGCGAGTTCATCGATGCAGCCGCGGCCCAGGCTGAGGCGCTCGGCTTCCCGGAAGTCCGGCGCATCTTCGTGCCGCACCCTATCCAGGATGCGACCGACGACGAGATGCGCGCCAAGGCGGATGCCATCGTGGACCGCGTGATCGAAGCGCTGGTCGACTGAACCCGGGGACCTATTCGGGCGGCGGCGCGCCGAGCAAGTCGTGGACGCGCTGCTCGTGCGAGAGCCGCCGGAAGCCCGCCAGGATCGGCTCGAACAGTGCGAGCCCCAGGGTGGCTTTCTCGATCGCCAGTTCCGGCTCGAGGTCGAACAGACCCGGCGTCGCCGCCCGTTCCATCGCCGTCACCTGTGCCGCCGCCTCGGCGTATGGCATCAGGAACTCGGCCGGGACTCCCGGGAACAGCATCTCCCGCACCGTTGCGAACGCCGCGATGATCTGCTGCCGGGCGAGCGAGTCCTCCCGGACGGGTAGCCCCAGTGACGCCAGGAACCGGTCGATATCCGCCGCCGCCTCGCGCTGGGCAGGGGTAAACTCCTCGATCGTCGCGCCGCCCAGCGAATCCACCGTCCTGCCGATCACCTCGTAGAGCTCCTCGCCATGGTCGAGGGCATCGACGATCGTCTTGATCTTCGCGATGGAGAGACCCGCCACGTCGCGCAGCGCCCGGATCAGTGCCGCCCGCCGGACATGGCGCTCGCTGTAGTCCGCCTGGTTGGGGGAGGAGAGCTGGCCCTGCGGCAGGAGCCCCTCCCGGAGGTAGAACTTGAGCGTCGGGATCGAGACCCCGGTCCGTGAACTGAGCTCGGAGATCTTCATCACACAATCTCCCGGGAGGGTGTTGACAAGGATAGTTCCACTATCGGATAGTGTCACTGTCCAATATCCAAGGAGGACCACAATGCTTTACGAAATCGCTCGCAGCCGCCAGCAAGAGCTTCTCGCCAATCCCCGGGGGATAGCGCTCCGCGAAGAATGGGAGTCCGTCAAGAAGCTCGACCGCCTGCAGCGTTCTGTTAGGGTTGTCCGCGCGCGGCTGGGACTGCTTCCCGCCGCCGCGAGCTGAAACCCCATGACCGCAGCCATCTCCGCCACCGGAATCACCAAGCGCTACGGCCACGTCGAGGCCCTGCGCGGCGTGGACCTCGAGGTCCCTCCTGGCGAGGTGTTCGCGCTCCTCGGCCCCAACGGCGCCGGGAAGACGACCTTCGTCGAGATCCTCGAGGGCTTCCGCAGGCCTTCGTCCGGCGCCGCCACCGTGCTCGGCGTCGACCCGGCGACTGGCGGGGGCTCCCCGCCGGGGCCGGCCCGCCCCCCGCTCCCGGCCCCCCGCCGCCTTCGAAGCCCCCCGAAGCGGTCATCGAGATGGTCGGCCTCAAGGAAAAGCGCGACGCCGTCTGCAAGAGCCTCTCCGGCGGCCAGAAACGCCGCGTCGACCTCGCCCTTGGCATCATCGGCAACCCGGAGCTCATCTTCCTCGATGAGCCCACAACCGGGCTGGACCCCCAGGGCCGCCGCCAGATCTGGGACGTCGTCCGCAATTTCACCGCCCTCGGCAAGACGGTGCTCCTCACCACGCACTACCTCGATGAGGCCGAGCAGCTGGCCGATCGTGTCGGCGTGATCATCAAGGGCAGGCTCGCCGAGGTCGGCACGCCGCGAGAGATGGGCGGCCGCCAACGGGCGCTCGCCCGGGTCAGCTTCGACCTCACCGGCGGGCTCGCCGGCCAGCCCTTGCCCGAAGGGCTCATCGCCGAGATCGGGCCGGGGGTGGCGACGATTACCACCGCGGAACCGACCCGGGTCGTGGTCGCGCTCAGCCGCTGGGCCGAATCCCACGGCGAAGACGAGATCCCGGGGCTCTCGGTCGCGCGGCCCAGCCTCGAAGACATCTACCTCCAGATGGTCGCCGCCTCGGACGCGGAAGGAGTTGAGGGATGACCGCCGCAGCAACCACCCGGCCATTCCGGCCAAACGCCCCCGGCAGGCTCGCACGCCTGTCGTTCGAGCGCACCCGGATCGAGCTGAAAACGTTCTTCAGGACGCCGGAGCAGGTGTTCTTCACCTTCCTCCTGCCCGTCCTCTTCGTCGTCATCTTCTCTACGATCTTCAGCGGGGCCATCGATGGCCCGCCCGGCGCCGAGCAGGTGCAATTCGCCCAGTACTTCGTGCCAGGCATGATCGCCACCGGCGTCGTCAGCGCGACGTTCGCCAGCCTCGCCATGACTGTGGCGGGGGAACAGCACGACGGCCTCCTGCGGCGCCTCTCCGGCACGCCCTTGCCGCGCAGCGCCTACTTCGCCGGGAAGATCGGACTGGCGCTCGTCACGTCCTTCCTGGATGTCGTCCTCATCCTCGGCATCGGCGTTGTCCTCTACGGCGTGAACCTCCCGACGGAGCCGGAGAAGTGGCTCGGCTTCGCGGCCGTCTTCCTCTTCGACGCCTTCGTCGCGAAGCACGGCTGGTGTGGCCACCTGTGCCCCCAGGGCGCCTTCTGGGCCGTGGCCGGGCGCGCGGGCGCGCTCAAGGTGGCCTTCGAC
>CALMIW010000319.1 GCA_937864275.1 uncultured Dehalococcoidia bacterium | reverse complement strand
GTGTCGAACGCGGCGCCAGGCCCGATCAGCGGGTCCCACCACCCTTCGTCACCGGCCGCGCGGGCGCTCCCCGTCAGCGCGTGGCATACCAGGACGGCGTTGTCGCCATGGGAAGAGAGTGCGCCGTACTGCTCGTAGGCGACTTCCACCGCCGCAAGCCTCGCTCCGCTGGAGAGCGGAAGCGGCCCGAGTTGCGCGCGCTGCGTTTGGCTGGAGACGTTTGGCATGGGGCAAAGTCTCGGGGGTGGGCCGGTTTGGTGCCCACCCCCTGTGTATTCGAAAGATCTCAGGCCGAGCGGAGAGCCTGGTCGAAGTCCTCGATGATGTCATCGATGTGTTCGATCCCGACCGACACCCGGACCAGGTCCGATGATACCCCGGACATCGTCTGCTCTTCGTCGCTCAGCTGCTGATGCGTCGTCGAGCCCGGGTGGATGACCAGCGTCTTGGCATCGCCCACGTTGGCGAGCAGGCTCGCCAGCTTCACGCTGTCGATGAACTTCTTGCCTGCCTCCATGCCGCCTTTCACGCCGAAGTTCAGCATCGAGCCGAACAGGCCGGGGCGCAGGTACCGCTTCGCCATCTCGTGATAGGGGTGGTCCGGGAGGCCCGGGTAGTTCACCCACGCGACCGATGGATGCTTCTCGAGCCACTGGGCCAGCTTCAGGGCGTTCGAGTCATGGCGGTCGATGCGCAACGAGAGGGTCTCGAGGCCCTGGAGGTTCAGGAACGAGTTGAACGGCGCCTGGCACATGCCGAGGTCGCGGAGGCCTTCCACGCGCGCCTTGATGCCGAACGCGACATTGCCCATCCCGGGGAAGTCGCCAAACACTTCCCAGAACTTCAAGCCGTGATAGCCGGGCGAAGGCTCGGTCATCAGCGGGTGCTTCCCGTTGCCCCAGTTGAACGTCCCGGCGTCGATCACAATGCCGCCGATCGACGTGCCGTGGCCGTTGATCCACTTTGTCGTGGAGGCCACCACGATGTCCGCACCGTGCGCGATCGGCGCCACGCGATAGCCCGCGGCCCCGAACGTGTTGTCCACGATCAGCGGGATGCCCGCATCGTGCGCGACCTTCGCGATCGCCGCGAAGTCCGGCACATTCAGGCGCGGGTTCCCGAACGATTCGATGTAGAGCGCCTTGGTCCGGTCGTCGATGAGACTCGCGAACTGCTCCGCTTCGTCTCCGTCGACGAACTTCACTCCGATCCCGAGCCGGGGGAGCGTCACCTTGAACTGGTTGTAGGTGCCGCCATAGAGGAGCGGCGTGGCGACGATGTTGTCGCCCGCCTCGCAGATCGTGGCGAGCGCGAGGAGTTGGGCCGCCTGCCCGGAGGAGGTGGCAATTGCCGCCTTGCCTCCTTCGAGCGCCGCCAGCCGCTGCTCCACCACGTCGGAGGTGGGGTTCATGATCCGCGTGTAGATGTTCCCGAACTGCTGGAGGGCGAACAGCGCCCCGGCGTGCTCGGCGCCTTCGAACACGTACGAACTCGTCTGGTAGATGGGGACCGCCCGGGACCCGGTTGTTGGGTCCGGCACCTGTCCGGCGTGAATCTGCAGCGTCTCGAATCGTTGGGGCATAACGTCTCTCCAGAAGCGTGTCGCGAAACAAGAAGGCTAAGGCACGTTATTGACCAACGCAATCGACTTAGTCCTCAATCGCGCGGCCCGGCGCCTCCGCTCCGCGCGTCCCTCCGGCGGCGACCCAGCGTTCACTCGGGGCGTCCCAACGGCGGCTCCAGCCGACCGGCCGGGGGGAGTTCTCCCGGAATCGCCCGACGCAGCGCTCCAATTCGTCGAGCAGTTCGTCGGTGAAGGCGCGGTCCGAGGCGGCGTCGTCCTTCGGCGGCGGCGTGAAGGGGCCGTAGTAGTGGACCCTCGCCGACCGCATCCCTGTGCGTTCCGGCACGACCATGAAGACCGGTGCCTGGGCGAGCCGTGCGATTCTCGCGGCCCCGACGGCGAAGTACGCCCGCTCGATCCCGCAGAAGGGACGCACATGCGCCTTCGGCTTCCGCCAGTCGGTATCGATCATGACGAACCCAACGCCACCGGGTTTCCCGAGTTCTTCGAGCATCTCCCCCTGCACATCGCGCTCTCCGACGTAGGAGATCTGTGCCGCCCCCGGCCGGAGCACTTCGGCGAGCGAGTGGATCATCCCCAGCGTCAGGCGTCGCAGGAGCACCTCCCCTCGCCACCGGAACGGCTCGATGGGGGCGGCTACCGCCGTGCCGTGGATTTCGGGGACAGTGAGGTGGAGAGTAGCGACGAGCGGTGCGAACGCGAAGTGACCTCCCGTTACCAGCACAGGTTGTCCCGAGTCGAGCATCGCCCGGAAGGCTTCGTCGTTTACCGCCTCGGGTTTCCATGTCCGCAGGTCGTCGCGGCGCGTGCTGATGCGGCGGAGATCGATCAGGTCGAGGTAGGGCACCAGCATCGTGCGCCGCGCGACCTGCCAGGACTTGCGGGAGGAGAGACCGAACACGAGCCGGCCCTCGGCCTGGAGCGCGCGGCCTCGCCGCGTGAGCGTGCACTCCGCAGCGGCAATGGTCCCGGCGATAGCGCCGGATGCCCTGCGCGGGAGGTAATCGGCGACGGCGAACATGCCGCGAGCCATAACGTAGCGGCCCATGTCGGCCGTCCAGGCGACAGCCCTCCGGACCATTGAGGGCCGATGCACTGTGGCCGCGCGGGGAGCGTCGGTCGTCGCAGTCTTGGGCTGGGGTTCAACCTGTACCATGGGCGCCGCCCTTTTTCGTGACCCGTCGGGAATTCAAGATCTCCCGCGGACAGGCCCGTCGCACGGGAGCGTAACGGTAACCCCGTGGGGCGGTGCGCAAGGTTGAGCGGCGGTTGCGCGGCTCTCCGACGCCCCCGTCAATCGCCGCCGGGCCTGTGTCACGTCGTCGGGGCATCGCCTTCCAGTTCGGTGAGTTGGGCTTCGTCCGGCGCCCCGGTCGTGATGTCGTACTGGTTGATGAAGTCCATGCCGTCCATGTAGTTCACGACCGCCTGGGGCGGGATCCCGCCCTCCTTCGTCCACTCGCGCTGCGAGGCATACCGGAGCAGGTGGTTACGAACCTTGCGGAAGCGTGGGCTGAACTCGAGCGAGCGGTCGCCGCCGCCGGCCTCGAACTCCATGTAGGAGCGAGCACTGCGCCGGGTCAGGAGAGGGGCGGCCTGCCCGAGTAAAGGAAGCGCGATGGCGGTCTGTGGAGCGACTCACCCTCCTTCGCCGCCCTCTACTCGGAAATACGCCTCGTACATCACCGAACCAGCGCGCTGCAGGTGCAGCTCGAGAATGTCGCGCAAGACGGCGACTTCACGACGGAGTAGCTCGACCCTGAATTCTTGAAATGCGAACTGGCGCTCCACCTCTTGGTCGATCTCGTTCGCACGGTGGAGCATGTCCGTGTGTTCTCGCTGGAGCCGCTTGCTTACAGCCATCAGTCCGGGCTTCCGGCTGGTCGCCTCCGGGAGCGTGCCGCCCTCCTCCTCGGTCACACTCTGGTGCTGCTCCAGGACCTCGAACAGCGATCGCGAGGCCGCCTGAAGGCGCCGAAGCCATTCGGGTTCGGAGCCTCCCGGTTCCTGCGCTACTGCCTCGTCCAGTTGCTTCCGCGCGCGTTTCAGCTCCACGTAGATCTGGCCCGGCGCCGGTTCGGCGCCGCTGGCGGGTGTGCTCATGAACCCTATCCTAGCGCATGAGCCAGGTGGATGAACCGGCCCACAGCACGAATCTCGGCGGACCACGAGTTCACGCAGTTGCGCCCGATGAAGCGACGCGGGAACCGGCGCTACTACCAG
>CALMIW010000318.1 GCA_937864275.1 uncultured Dehalococcoidia bacterium | reverse complement strand
ACGTTGCCGACCTCGTCTTCGCCGCCGCCATGCCGCCGATGGACGGCCTGGTGCTCGCGCAGGGTATCGGCTCCGCCTTCCAACAGACAGCGGCCAGCGGACCCCTTCTGCTCGCCCTCGGCGCCTGCCTACTAGCCGGCCTGGTCTCGTTCGCCTCGCCATGTGTGGTCCCGCTCATCCCCGGCTACCTCGCCTACCTCGCTAGCGTCGTCGGCGCCGAGCGACCACCGGTCACCGTTGCGCAGGCCGAACAGCGCCACAGCGAGTCCCGAACGATCACCCTCGAGGAAAAGAAGGCCAGACAAAACTCGCGCTACCGCGTCGTCGGGGCATCGCTACTCTTCGTCGGCGGGTTCACCGTGGTATTCGTCTCACTCAGCGCAATGGTCCTCGGCACCGTCCAGTACCTCGCACCGCACGAGGAGTTGCTCCAGCGCATCGGCGGGGTCATCACCATCCTCATGGGTCTGGTCTTCATCGGCTTCGTACCGGTACTGCAACGAGATACCCGATTCCAGCCGAAGGCTGTCTCTACCTGGGGCGGCGCGCCTCTCCTCGGCGGAGTCTTCGCACTCGGATGGACACCCTGCCTCGGACCAACGCTCGCCGCCGCACTGTCCGTCGCCGCCGGAAGCGGCTTTAGCGGCACGCGCGGCGTCATGCTCATCGTCGCCTACTGCCTCGGACTGGGGCTGCCATTCATCCTCGTCGCCTGGAGTTCCACCTGGGCAATCCGAACCGTCGGCTGGCTACAACGCAACACTCGACGAATCCAGATCATCGGCGGCCTCCTACTCATCGCAGTGGGCATAGCACTGTTCAGTGGCGTGTGGGCACTCTTCATCAGCTGGCTTCGGGACTTCGCAATCACCGGCACGACGCTGCCGATCTAGCCTTTCCTGCGGGACGCTTCCGGAGCCAACTTGATTCACCAGGACACCAGTGTCCGAAAACCCGTATCGACTTCTATCGACACCTCGACGCCGGGCCGACCACCAGCGGAATCGGCGCCGAGGCTTGCCAGGAATGTGAATGGGCCTGATATCTCCATTTGGTGCATAATGCCACTCAGGATTGACGGCATCACTATAGGGGGAAGCAATGGCACAGCATTTTCAGATGCGGTACATCGACGATATCGACGGCTCTGACCTGGGCAACGAGGCGAACACTCTCTTCTTCGCCTTCGATGGAAAAGAATATTCGATCGACCTCAGCGACGAGAACGCTGACACATTCCGTGAGCTCATGGCGCCGTACATCGAGGCCGGCCATCGGGTGACCGGAAAGTCCAAGACTGCACGCAAGGCCACGACCAAGACCGCATCCGGGGACACCAAGGCGATTCGCGAGTGGGCGCGCGACAATGGTCACGACGTCTCTGACCGCGGCCGCATTCCCGCCACGGTGATGGGAGCGTACGCAGCCGCCAACTAGTTCGGCAGCACGGCGCCGGCCACGGTGACCGTTGCCCGGATTGCCGTGCTCGCAAGATGGCCGGGTGCGCTCAGCATCATTTCGGCCGCTAGTGGGATCGTGCGCCAACGTGCCCCCACCGAGACCTCGCCAATTGGCCGCTTCGCGCTTGGCTCCAGTGGCGTCAAGGATGGCGGTGTCGTCCTCGCCGAGCGAGGCTGTGCACATCCCGGAGACTGTGGGCCTGCGCCGGTAACCAGTCCTTATGACAAGCCAGAGCCGCTGAGCAGCGGACCCTGCGGGACGGCGACGTCAGGGAGGATCGTCTCCGTGACGATTTGGCCGAGCCGTTGAGCGTACTGCTCCCCTAACCAGGACGATGTCCGCTGGGCCAACTCTGGGGACAGGAGCACCACGACGATGGTGATCGGCGTGATCACGAAACGCTTCCACCGTCGGGGAATGATCTCCTTAACGACCTCCAACACATCGATGCAATGCACGTGGCGCAGAATTGCAGACGCCTACGACATGACCTAGAACCCGGATCCGTGGTTGCCACCGGGATCAGCTCGACGGCGGATCAGGCAACTGCAGCACACGCCCGCACACCGAAATCTATGGCTCTCGCGTCCGCAGGAGGTAGGTGCTTTTCGACCTTCGTTGTCGGAGTCCAGACGCATACTGTTGTGATGCGCACTGAACTCGAAGCTCTCCTAGAAATCTCCGATCCGATTGTGGTTGTCACTGGCGATTCGGGAACAGGCAAGTCCTCAATCCTGCTTGCCCACCAGAAGAAACTAGCCAGCGGCACTACCCTCGCCCCGCCCCCCATCACTTGCTCCTTCGACAGCGGCGCTCTCCAAGTGGCCATTCTGAATAGCCTGGTCAATGCACTGGTGATCTCGACGGCCGATCGCACCGCGTGGCGTCAGATACAACACCGGTTCGAGCATGCAAGCAAGGAGATGGCGGTTGAGATTGGAAAGGGTCTCGCGAAAGCTGTGACACAAGAGGTCATGGCCCAAGTGAAGCAAAGACTCGGTGAGCATGCCGGCGAGGGAATCGCGGCGTTCTTCAGGAACTTGAGACAGGACCCACTCGACGAATTACGCCGTGATCTTCAGTCTCGAAGTGACACCAACGTTGTCAAACTCTTAACTAAGTTATGCGACGAGGTTGCTGCCGCCCTCAGTTGCGACATGGTTCTCGCCATCGACGAGTGCCAGCGGCTGACGGACGATGATCAACGAGCGTTAGCGAGCCTCTCTCTCAGTCCCCCAAAACGAGCGCGATTCGTAATCGCGTGGTCGTCAGCGGCGCATGCGGCGCGCGACGGTCTCGACCGACTGCGTGAAGCCAACTGCCGGGAGGTGGTCGTTGGCGGACTGAGCATGGCGGAAATCGAATCGTTGCTCGCCAGCGCCGGACTGGCCTCTAGCCATGCAGAGCGAGTGTTGTTCCTTAGCGATGGGTTCCCGCTCATTATCGAAGGTCTGCTCAATCAACTTCGAAGCGGAGAAACGTTAGACTCTTACACGCCTCCTACCGCCTTCGTTCGCGCACTGGAGGATGCACTTGATCGACTGCCTGCGAACGACCATCTGGCAGCTCGAAAGCTATCGGTCTTCGAGCTGCCCCTCTCGGAGACCACCCTTGCCGAATATCTCCAAGTAAGTGCAACGGAATGGGGAGTGCTACGACATCGCCTCGAGCGGGAAAGAATCTTGAGCGTCGAACGCAATGGACAACTCTGGTTTCACGAGAGCCGTCGCACACATCTTTGGAATGAATTACTGAGCCAGGTTGAGCGTCTAGAGATCGGACAACCGGCATATGTAGCACTTCTTGCGCAATACCGGGAGGAGCTTAACAACTCAGCCGGACTAGTTGTTCCAATCGCAAATGTTGCCCAATACGCTAAAGCGAGTCAAGCTGCGAATCCAATGCTTGCAGAAATTCTTCTTCTAACGCCCGCCCAACTCGCCGTGTTGGCATCCACCATCGAACTCGAGATCTCCAACCCTGGTGACGGCGTGGACTGTCATGCACCCTCCGAGACGGTACTGATCTACGCACACACCTTTTTCGGCGCCGACCGAGGGGAAGCGCTCGACGCGCTGCCGAATTTGCTCGAACACGGATTTATAACCACGGCGGTTCGGCCAGGGCTAGTCAACGTCGATCCGGACGTCGCCTGTGCGATCAGCGATGATCCGACCGACGAATGCCACGTCGTACTGAACGGCAGGATTCAAGGCGTCCTCGGCAAGACCGCAATTCAGCAGGTCACGGGACAGATAGTGCACGAGCACTTTGACACCCTCCGCCAAGAATCGACGATTGTACTAACGCAATCAGGCAGGTCAGACACTATTGATTTAATCCGAAGCGTACTCCATCACCCAATTAACAGATTCAACCCGATAAACGGCACTGTCTACCCAATGTTGGCTCTATGGGTAAACTATGGTGGGCACGTCATCAGTCTCGCAGCAGTGTTCAATAACATCACCGATCGAAATAAAGCAAAAAAATCAGCAGCAGCGATTGATGCCATGTCATACGGCCGTCGCGTTAGAACCGTTCACTCTTTCGAGGATCAGAGAACGACCGTCCCTTCCACGCGTTTTTTCCGAGCCATACACTGGGCTACCGGACGACCCGTTGAGGCAAATAAATCGACCGGCAGATGGTGGATGAAAAACGAAGGCCCTCCTCTTTCCGTCACCGAGTACGCTCAGCGTCAGATCATGTTCCTGAGTATCCTTACTGCTCGAGCAGAGGAGCTCGAACATGAGGTTTACGCGCTTGATGAGCCGAAAGGCGCGGCAGTTGGACAAGCCCCGGACGGCACCTACCTCTTCGTCGAACTTCGGGGTAGCACGCGGGTGATCGAGCTAGATAGCGATCATATCGAGCTTCTTCAAAGCAACGCGCCTTTCAAGTTCGCCCGACTGGAGAATCTCCTTCCCCTCGGCCCACGAGAACGAACTAAGAAAATCACCGAACGCGTACAGTCGGTCGGCCTGATAGACGATCCTGTGGTATCTATACTCGAAGAGCTCTGGGAGACTGCTCGGGAGTTTAATAAACACCAACCGAAACATCGCGTCAAGCTTCAGAAAGGTACACTAGAACCACTCTTACGCGAGGCACACCTGCGGGACACTACCCTCGCTCGAGAATTATCAGAGCGACTAACGATCGGCGGCGAGCGGGGGCACCGCCAACAACACGCTCTGCGTGTGGCTATCCACCCAGGCGATGCAGAAACTGTTCCACCACTTGTCGCATACACGTATCCGGTCGGGAGCCCGACCGATGTCCAAGTGCGATTCTTAGCACGCTCCGCACGGCCAGAAGACTTAGAACAACTCTATTTCTTGGCATTCGGCGAGCACTCCCGGGACGAGCTCTACGGCGATGCCGCCCATCCGACGATAGCGGACCTCCTCGGATTCGGCGCCGATGAAATCAAGTTGGCGTTTTGAAACACACCTTGGCAGCAACCCCGGCTGGGATTCCCGGCTCTTCGTATCTGAGTGTGGGTAAGGGCGACGCGCCGGTGAAGCAGTAGGGAGGCAAGAGGGTCGAGGCCCTGAAGGATTGGAAGTACCTCTACACCCAATCCTGAAGGGGCCTCGACCCATGTCTGAGCCTATCGGGTGCTGCCGGCCTGCCGCCGGCGCCGCACCTTCGTCTCGCTGTTCCCGCTGCGATGTTCTCGTCGGTCTCGATGACGTGTACGTCCTTGATGTGCGTCTGGTCAACGAACACCTGGAGGTGACCGTCGAGTCCGAGCCTGGGCCGGTCGGATGCCCCGACTGCGGCGCCGTCGGAGTAGGGCATGGCCGGCAAGTGGTGCGCCTGGTCGACATCCCCTCGTTCGGTCGCCCCGTCACGATCATCTGGCGCAAGCGCCGCTTCCTGTGCCCGGGAGCGGCGTGCGAACGCTGCACCTTCGTCGAAGATCTTCCCGGCCTCGCCTCGCCGCGGCACGCCACCACGACCCGCGTAGTGGAGTGGTCGGTACAGCAGCTGCGCCGAGAGCACGCCACCGTCAACGGACTGGCCCGCCAGCTCGGCACCGCGTGGCACACCGTGTGGACGCCGGTCAAGGCCGTGCTGCAGGCGCTCGCCGATGATCCGGACCGCTTCGACGGGGTCCGCACCCTCGGCGTCGATGAACACATCTGGCACCACGTCTCCCGCCGAAAACGCGGCCCCAAGGAACTGACCGGGATGGTCGACCTCACCCGCGACCGAGACGGCAAAGTGCAGGCCAGGCTGCTGGATCTCGTGCCAGGCCGCTCCGGGGTGGTGTTGGCTGACTGGCTCACCGCACGCGGTGAGGGCTTCACCAGCGGTGTCGAGATCGCCGCGTTGGATCCGTTCCACGGCTACAAGCGAGCGATCGATGACGAACTCGAGGACGCCACCGCTGTCCTCGACGCTTTCCACGTCGTCAAGCTCGCCCTCGGTGCCGTGGACGAGGTCCGCCGGAGGTTGCAGCAGCAGATCTGCGGCCACCGCGGACGCAAAGGCGACCCGCTCTACGGGATCCGCACCATCATCCGCTGCGACCCAGCCCGCCTGACCGAGCGGCAGTGGCAACGGTTCGACGAGGCACTGGCCGCCGACGCCAGGCACGAGGAACTGTTCATCGCCTGGCAGGTCGCCCACGATCTCCGACAGGCCTACCACCACACCGACCTCCAGACCGGGCGCAGCGCTGCGGAGAAGATACTCGCGACCTTGCCGTCCTGCCCGATCCCTGAGATCGCCCGCCTCGGCCGCACTCTTCGCAAGTGGAAGGACTCCTTCCTCGCCTACTGGACCACCGACCGATCCAACAACGGAGGAACCGAAGCGATCAACGGCCTCATCGAACTCCACCGGCGCCTAGCCCGCGGCTACCGCAACCGCGACAACTACCGCCTGCGGATGCTCCTCATCGCCGGCGGACTACGAGCCTGACCCACACTTAGATGCGAAGAGCCGGATTCCCTAGCACTTGGTTCCCTCTGGCACTCGTCGGAGGGCGCGATACAGCGTCGACCGGCCCACTCCGAGATCTCTGGCGATCGCCGATGGCCCGTCTCCCGCCTCGACGCGTGCGCGGGCCTTATCGATCTGCTCATCGGTAAGGACACGTTTGCGCCCCTTGTACTTGCCCTTCGCCTTGGCGATGGCGATCCCCTCGGCTTGGCGTTCACGGATGATGGCCCGCTCGAACTCGGCGAACGCCCCGAGCAGCGAGAGCATGAGGTCAGCTCGAGGATCCTGGGCGCCGGCGGCGTAGGTGGCCCGCTCGTGGACGAACTCCACGCTCGCGCCCTTCGCGGTGATCTCGCCAACGATCTGCTTGAGATCGACCAGGGATCGAGCGAGTCGGTCCATCGAGGCAACGACGAGCTCGTCACCGTCTCGCAGGTACCTGATGCACTCGGCGAGCTTCACGCGGTCCGCGCGAGAACGTGCGGACTGCTTCTCGACGTAGACCTGGTCGCACTCCCCCACCGCCTCGAGCTGACGTGCCTCGTTTTGATCAGCGGCTGACACCCGCACGTACGCCACCCGCTGACCACGCGGGCGCGAGACCCGGCGAGCCGGCTTCGGAGCCGGCCTTGGCTTTGGCGTTACCTCGACGACGTTCTCCGAGTCCGTCGACTCCACCCGAAAGTTCCAGCCCAACTCGTCCCGACGACGGAACCGAGTCCGCACGCTCCCGCGACTGACGATGAGCACCTCCTCTCCACCATCACCCGCCCGGTTCAAGAGTGTCCCGATTTCGCCCGGCAACCTGTATCAATAGATACTAGACCCGACGAGAAGACGCTTCATAAGTATCGAACTAGACCCTGTGACACAGCAGCGATGGTTGGCGATAGATCGTCCCGCATGGGTGTACCCCAAAAGGACAACCGGGTGAAGGTACGAGGACATGGAGTGTCGGACCCCCTGACTAGGGTCCGAACCATGGCGAACTTGAGCAGCCCTCCAACTGATGCCCAGATTATTGACGCTTTCGCGACGTACGCAGCTGAGCGTGCCGATGCTGGGGTCATGGTCGCCAAGGCTGTCGCAGAGGTGGAATACGACAACGGGAAGGTGTCAGTCATCTTCGATCCGGCCAGGTCTGGTGCCGAGTATTGGGCGCTGATTGAAACCTCGGCGTACGAGAACCTCGCTGACTTCTTCGGTGCGCCTGCCGCCTTCGATGATCAAGACGGCATCTGGTTACGTGGACGTGTGTCGCTCATAGAGGTCCGCGACATCGATGGTCGTCCTCTGGGGAGCCGATCCACAGCCGAGCTCAACCGCATTGCCACTGGCCGCGGTCACCGCGCCGGTGACTAATTAACCCATCCCGCGGCTGCGACTCCACGACATTGGCGGGCCCTTCATCGAGCGTGGGGCGGTTTCCCGAGCAGACGTCTCGCCAGCCGCATGCCCCATCCGGCAGATACCAGTGAACATCGTCTTGTAAGACTGTCCACATGGCTTCAGTGCACGAGGTGATCGAGGCGTTTCGTCAGGCTCCGACGAATGTGGAGCGAGGGACGAAGTTTGAGCAGCTCATGGTGCGCTACTTCGAGCTCGATCCGATGCTCTCTCAGCAGTACGACAAGGTGTGGCGCTGGATCGACTGGCCAGGCCGGGACGGCAAGCCCGACACCGGGATCGACCTGGTGGCAAGGGAGCGTGACACCGGTGATTACACGGCAATCCAGTGTAAGTTTTACGAGCCTGACCACTACCTACAGAAGGGCGATCTGGACTCCTTCTTCACCGCCTCGGGCAAGACCCCGTTCACCAACCGGGTCATCATTTCCACGACCAACAAATGGGGTCCGCACGCCGAGGATGCCCTGGATGGGCAGACGATCCCGGTGCAGCGGATCTCGCTCGAGGACCTCGCCGAGTCGGCGATCGATTGGGACATCGCTTGGCCTCAGGGCGAGCTGCAGGTCGACCTTGCCCCGTCGACCCCGTACACGCTGCGCCCCCATCAACAGGAGGCGCTGGATGCGGTGTTCCGTGGCTTTGCTGAGGGTAACGACCGGGGCAAGCTCATCATGGCCTGCGGCACCGGTAAGACTTTCACGTCGCTGAAAATCGCCGAGCAACTCGCCCAGGACAACGGCGGCAAGGCCCGAATCCTGTTCGCCGTCCCCTCCATCTCACTGCTCTCGCAGACGCTGCGGGAGTGGACCGCCCGCTCCGAACTCGACATCCGGGCATTCGCAGTGTGTTCAGACAGCAAGGTCTCCCGTGCCGCGGAGGACTATGACACCTCCGATGTGGCGATCCCTGTGACGACGAACCCTGAGCAACTCGCGGAGCGGATGAATTACCGCAAGCGGGCTGCCGGGATGACGGTGGTGTTCACCACCTACCAGTCACTGCCCGCGGTCTCCAAGGCCCAAAGCCTTGGCGTCGATCCGTTCGACCTGCTGATCTGCGACGAAGCCCACCGCACCACTGGTGTGACCCTCGCCGGCGAGGATCCCTCCAACTTTGTTGCGGTACATGACCCGGACTTCCTTAAGTCCAGCCGGCGGCTGTATATGACCGCGACCCCGCGCTTGTTCAACGACGAGACCAAGGGCAAGGCGGAAGAACACTCCGCGGAGATCGCCTCCATGGATGACCTGGAGACCTACGGGCCCGAGTTCCATCGTCTCTCCTTCGGCGAGGCCGTCGAGCGAGGACTGCTGACCGACTACAAGGTCTTGGTCTTGACGGTGGACGAATCGGTCATGGCCAGCCGGCTTCAATCCGACCTGGCCGATGCCGGCGAGCTCAAACTCGATGATGCCTCCAAGCTGGTCGGATGCTGGAACGGACTGGCCAAACGAGCCGGAAGCTCCCCAACGGGTGAGGGCTTCGCTCCCGGCGAGCCGCCCATGCGGCGTGCTGTCGCATTTGCCCGCGACATCAAGTCCTCCAAGCAGGTCGCCGAAATGCTGCCCCGGGTGGTGGAGTCCTACCAAGACCTGCTGCGCGATGCCGAGGACGACGGCGTGGACGTCTCGGACACCAACCGCAGCCTGACCTGCTCGGTGCACCACGTCGACGGCACCTTCAACGCCCTCAAACGCAACGAAGAACTGACCTGGCTCAAGGCCGAACCGGACGCCAACGAGTGCCGCATCCTGACCAACGCCCGCTGCCTCTCGGAGGGCGTGGACGTCCCGGCCCTGGATGCGGTGCTGTTCCTACATCCGCGCAACTCCGTGGTCGACGTAGTGCAGTCTGTCGGTCGCGTGATGCGTAAATCCCCAGGTAAGGACTACGGTTACATCATTCTTCCCGTGGCCGTGCCCGAGGGCGTCAAGCCTTCAGAGGCGCTGAACGACAACCGGCGGTTTAAGACCGTGTGGCAGGTCCTCAACGCACTGCGGGCACACGATGACCGGTTCAACGCGATGGTCAACTCCATCGCCCTCAACGCCAAGACCGGGGACAAGACCGGCCAAGGCGTCGACCAGCTCCTCGGCGGTCACGTCGGCCCCGCCGACGAGTCCACTAGCAGCGGCAAGGCCACCAGCGACTCCCCCACCGACTCCGACACTGACAGCGCTGGCGATGCCGAGCAGACCAAGCAGATGGCGCTGTTCTCGCTGTCGGAGTGGACGGAGGCGATCTACGCCAAGGTCGTCGACAAGGTCGGCACCCGCACCTACTGGGAGGATTGGGCCGCCGATGTCGCCGACATCGCCGCCGCGCAGATCACACGCATCAACGCCGCCCTCGCCTCTGCCGGCCCCGAACTGGCCCAAGGGTTCGACGACTTCGTCCACGGCCTGCGGGCGAACCTGAACGAGTCCATCAGCCGCGACGACGCCATCAGCATGCTCTCCCAACATCTGATCACCAAGCCCGTCTTCGACGCCCTGTTTGAAGGCAACGACTTCGCCGCCCAAAACCCGGTCTCCAAGGTCATGCAGGCCATGGTCGATCAACTCTCTGGTGCCAACCTCGACGCCGAAACCGCGAAACTCGACTCGTTCTACAACTCCGTCCGCGTCCGCGCCTCCGGGGTCAACTCCGCCGAGGGCAAGCAGCAGGTCATCGCTGAACTGTACGAGAAGTTCTTCAAGGTCGGCTTCGCCAAACAAGCAGAAGCCCTCGGCATCGTCTACACCCCTGTCGAGATCGTGGACTTCATCCTCCGCGCCACCGACCAGGCCCTGCGTGAGTCTTTCGGTCGCGGCTTGACCGACCACGACGTGCACGTGCTCGACGGGTTCACCGGCACCGGGACCTTCATCACCCGACTGTTGCAGTCTGGGCTCATCCAACCGGTGGACCTGGCCCGCAAGTACGCCTCGGAGATCCACGCGAACGAGCTCATGCTGCTCGCGTACTACATCGCCGCCGTCAACATCGAGACCACTTACCACGCGATCGCCGGCCACACCGCCACGGCCGACTACGAACCCTTCCCCGGAATCGTGCTCGCCGATACCTTCCAGATTCACGAACACGGCGACGAACTCGACCTCAAGGTCTTTCCCGCCAACAATGACCGCATCACCCGGCAACTCGAGACCCCGATAAACGTCATCATCGGTAACCCTCCATATTCGGCGAAGCAGGGAAGCGCCAATGACTTAAACGCAAACGTTAAATACCCGCACCTGGATGCCCGCATCGGTCAGACCTATGCCACCCGCTCCACCGGCACCAACAAGAACAGCCTCTACGACTCCTACCTGCGGGCCTTCCGGTGGGCCACCGACCGCATTGGAGACCAAGGTGTCGTCGCGTTTGTCTCCAACGGCGGGTGGATCGACGGCAACACCGCCGACGGGATCCGCCTGAGCCTGGCCGACGAGTACAGCCACATCTACGTGTTCAACCTCCGCGGCAACCAGCGAACGGCTGGCGAACTCTCTCGCAGGGAAGGCGGAAAGGTGTTCGGCGCAGGAAGCCGCAACACCGTCGCAATCTTTATCGGTGTCAAAAACCCAGCACACATTGGCCCGTGCGAGATTTCCTACCGCGACATTGGCGATTACCTCACTCGCGAAGACAAGCTCCGAATCATCGCCGACGCCGACCTGGACACCCTCGACTGGGCACCCATCACGCCCAACTCCCACGGCGACTGGATCGGGCAACGCGACGACACCTTCACCACCTGGCCAGCCATCGGGGTCAAGAAGCGCGAGCCCGGCCAAATCACCGTCTTTGAGACATTCTCATCAGGTTTGAAAACCGGGCGGGACACCTGGTGCTACAACTACTCCCGCGAGAAGCTCGGCCACAACATCGCCAACCTGCTTGACCAGTACCAAACCGTCAAAGCCGAGTTCGAGCAGCACAACCGCAGCGCCGCGAAACTCACCGACGCAGACCTCACCCAATACCTCCAAGACAATCCCCAACACACAGCCGAGGGCAAGATCAGCTGGAATCATTCACTCAAGCAACAAGTTGTTCGAGGAGCACAGATCGACTGGAGTGACGACTTCGTCTACCCGTCGACTTATCGGCCATTCAATACTCAGTGGGTTTACCGGGATGCTCGACTCAACGACCGGCAGTATCAGCTCGCTTCGATGTTCCCGACCCCCCACCACACCAACACCGGTATATGGCTGACCGCACGCGGAGCATCCGCCGGCTTCACTTCGGTGGCCTGCAATGCGATACCTGACTTGGTTGTAGCGGGAGCGGGCAATCCGGGGCAGTTCTTCCCTCGGTGGACGTACGAGAAAGTCGACCCATCTGAAGGAGCCTTCAGTTTCGCCGACGACGCGGACGTGGATGAGTTCGGGTATCGGCGGGTCGACAACATCACCGATGAGATCCTGGGTGTCTACCGCAAGGCTGCCGGCCCTCAGGTGAGCAAGGACGACATCTTCTACTACGTCTACGGTCAGCTTCACGACCCGCTCTACCGGATGGACTACTCGGCGGATTTGAAGAAGATGCTGCCGCACATTCCCACTCCGGACAGCCGAGGGAGGTTCGAGACCGTCACACGGGCGGGCCGAAAGCTGGCTGACCTGCACACCGGATACGAGACGGCCGAGCCGTACCCACTGTCGATCGAGCTCAAGAAGGGCGCCTCGGCCGAGGACCGGGGGACCTGGCGGGTGTCGAAGATGAAGTGGGGGCGCGTCAGAGATGAGGAGACCGGAAAGCTTGTCGACGATCCGACCACCATCATTTACAACCCGAAGGTGACGATCACCGGCATCCCGGTGGTGGCCGATGACTATCTGCTCGGCTCCCGGTCGGCGCTGAGCTGGCTCATATACCGGTGGCAGGTCTCGACCGACAAGGCCTCGGGAATCGTCAATGACCCCAACGACTGGTGCGATGACGTCGGCAATCCGAGATACCTCGTCGATCTGATCGCCCGGGTGACCACGGTGGCGGTGGAAACCACCAAACTTGTCGACTCGCTGGGGGGCATGGACGACTAGCGGCAGATCCGAGCCCAGGCTGAGTGCCGATAATGTTGGATTCCGTCAAGTCTGCGGATCAGGAGAGATGAGTAGATCCCGCTGTCCGCGGCATCTAAGGGCCACTAGACCGCGAGTTGTACAAGATGTACTATTGGCGTCATGGTGACCACGACGCTCAGCAACTTCCGCGCCCATCAGAGCAAGGTGCTCGACGCCGCACAGCGGGCGCCTGTGGAGATCCTCAGCCGTGGCAGCCGTCGCCGGGCCGTTGTCGTCTCGCCGGAGTTCTTCGACCGGGCACTGCAGGCCCTAGAGGATCAGGCCGACGTTCAGGGCGCGGCCGACGCTCGCCGTGAGGGCGGCAGCATCTCCCACGAGGAGCTCATGGCGGAACTGGGCCTGTAAGCCTGCGCGCCCCACTCACTGATGCCCTATTCGATCACCTATAAGCCCTCGGCCGCCAAAGCCCTCCGCAAAGTTCATCCCACCGAGCAAAAGCGAATCGTCCGCGCCATCGAAGCCCTCGCGGTGACACCGCGACCGACTGGCGCGATTCAGCTCGCCGGAGGCGACGGCGAACTCCGAATCCGCGTGGGCGACTACCGCATCATCTACGACATCGAAGACGACGCCCTCATCGTACTTGTGCTGCGCATCGGCCACCGCGGCGACGTCTACAAGTGACTCCGTCCCACGCCAAGGCGCCACCGGGCGTTCGAGGAGGCACCACTCGCCGACGCCGATAGGACGCGTTTCGACAATCCGCAGCCGCACGGCTCGCGATGGCAGGATCCAACGCCTAAGCAGACAAGCCGAAGCTGCTAGAACTGCTCGTTACCCAGGGTCTCGACGCCACCAAGGGTGGCCCACTAACGGCATGAAAATCATCCAGTCACCGACTGCACCGATATGCGGGAACACCCGTGGGGCAACGCGGCCCGGCCACCAAGGGTTCTGCCAGCGGGAAGGCGACCCAGAACAACAGGAGCAGCTCAGGCCGGCACGACCGGCAGCACGGCCAACCATCAATCGGGCTCAACCCACAATTGCCGGCGAATGCGAACATGGAAAGTTCGCAGTTCAGACGCTGGTTGCCAACTCCCCCTCATCACAGGGCGGGCTCGTCACGCGGCTAGGCGCCCGTGCTCGATGCTCGCACCGGACTTGCCTACTCACGATCTCTTCGGTGGCCGACACCGTCAGCGGTATATACCTCGATCCGTTTCTGCCGACGACGGTTTTTACCTCTGGCGAAACTACTCAGGAAGTGCGTTTCGAATAGCTGCCTCGATAAACTCAGACACGGTCTCCCCTTGTTGGATGGCCGCGATCTTCGCTCTCCGGTACACCTCAACATCAAGCGCTAGAGATGTCTTCGTACGCCGAGGACCGGCCGGACGTGCGGCTTCAGAAGCAGAGAACGTTTCCGAGACCGGCCGGATGGGAGCTGCGGCCCGTGGGCGCAAACTACGGCTCACCGGTTCCGATTTGCCACTCATTTAGTCACCTCAACGATCTCGTCCATCAGGTCTCGATAGCCAAAGAAGCTTGTTGGACATGTGCCGAATGACTGGCGTATCGCCTGTCGCTTCCCAATCACATTCTCGAATACGAACACCCCTTCCGATTCAAGGGCCTCCTTTGTGAGCTCGAGCAGCTTAGTGCCGAGCTCAACGCTCGTGAGTAGGACACCAGCTGGCTTATGTGCAGCAGCCTCCAACGTCGGCCAGACGCGCTGGAGGTCCAACCCAGACGGCGCAGTGGGGACCACGACAACATCAGCCGCATCGATCGCGGCCTGAATGATGTCAGCAGCACCCGGAGGCGTGTCGATCACTGTGATGTCGCTACTAGATGCGCGCGAAAGCGTGATCTTGTTCGCGGGCGAGACTTGAAACGGCAAAGGCGCACTCCCCTCCGTCGCAATCTCAGCCCAACTAGTGGCCGACCCCTGAGGGTCCGCGTCTAGCAGCTCAGTCGACTTGCCCTGCGCGCTCGCGACCGTCGCTAGGTAAATGGCGGTGGTCGTCTTACCGACGCCACCCTTGGTGTTAACTACCGCAATCTTCAAAACCCGCTACACCTCGATCTTCTTATACCGTGATACCGCTGTACCTATTGTGGTCATCACCTTGATACCAAAACTGCAGCACAGGAGCGCGCTAGCCACGCCGAACATCCCGAAATACCTTTGGACCGATAGCGGTACATCAGTAATCACCGTTAGACCGGTACTGGTGTTGCGGTGTGCACCGGTGTCGGTTGTGCGGTATATACCGCTACGGATGTGCCGCAGCCGCTGACCGCCGACAGAGCCGTAGGCGGCGCCAAAAACTCCACCTCACCTAGGCGTGTCGATAGGATTTGTGGCGCCAAGTGTGGGAGTTTTCCTCCCATGGCGACGAAGCAGCGGGGCCCCGGGCGACCGTCATTCGGCGAGCGCATGCGCGTGCCCGTCCGTATGGCCCCTGAGGTGTACGAGGCACTTCGGGTGGAAGCCAGGTCTAGAGGCGTCTCGATGTCTCAATACTTGGCTGACCTCGCCGCCATCAATCTTGGCCTGCCCGAGGCCGTAGTTCCACCTGCAGATGAGGAGGCAATTTCAGCGTGAAGCGGTGGCCGGCCCGCGCCCGGCCAACAGTTGAACACCCCGCAACCCTGAAATGACTAATCCCGGCCCACTGGCAGGTGGACCGGGATCGAAAGTCAAGAGTTCGAGTTACCGCTCAAACTCGGTGTTGCTCACCAATTAGGAGAGCTGTGCTTCCAGGCACCTCTCAGAGTAAGTCATACCCATCGGATGGTCCAGTCGATCCGATCGGCGTGTCTCGCTCTGACCGCGACAACGTCATATCCCTCGATTCCACCTGGTGGTGGGACTCTGTGGTGTGCGCGTGGAGTCCGCGCCCGTATGTGCGTGTCGACTCCCGCAAGGCGCATACCTTCGCCGCCACCAGGCGCCTCACCGACGGCGCGCCGGGGGAGGGGACGCCTTTCGCCCTGCACTTGACCGATGAATCGGGCAAGTTTCGGCTCCTCGCCCTGGATTTTGACGCTCACCATGCTGGCTCAACCGCGGACACAGACCTCGCAGCGTGCACGGCTGCCTTGACTGCCGCGGGCATCGAGCACCTGGTGTGCTCGTCAGGACCTGGTGGGGGATACCACGTATGGATCCGACTGAGCACCGCCATCTCCGCGCACCGCCTGGCACCGATCATCGACGCTTTCGCTGCCGCATGGCCCTCACTGGATCGGGGCCCGCTGTCCAATTCGCGCACCGGTTGTGTCCGCGCCCCGGGCTCGCCCCACCGCGCCGGCGGCACAGCAATGCCCCTGACAGATCCGCATATCCGCCCGGTGTCCCTACGAGCGTTGCGCACGCTGCTCACGCAGCTGACACAACCCCCTCAGACCAAGGGCACCTCCGCCGCCGGTGCTGGGATCGCGCCGGTTCCTGTGCACGTCGATGCGCAAGGCCATCCGTACCTCTCCGGACCCAGACGCCCCCTGAACCCTCAGATCCGTGACCTTGCCCGCGCCCCGATCACTGCCCATACGGATGCCTCCGCGGTGGGGTGGTCAATCCTGTTGGCCTGCGCCCACGCCCGGATGCAGTACCGCGACGTGCACCAGGCCGCTTTCACTGACCGTTGGCCCGGTCTGGAGTTTGTGCGGGCTAGCCGCACCAGTGCGGGGGAGCGCAGCCCTCGATTCGACGCGGCTGCCGAGTTGGCCCGCCAGTGGGCCAAAGCCGTCACCGCAGCCAGCTACGCCCAGCGCAGCACTGCAGGACCCTCGGCTGCCCGCCGAGTCGCCGAAGCCTTGGTCGCCGACCTGCTCACTCGCATGGACGCCCAGCCCGGCCGGTGGGCTGGCAAGACCGGAGCTCAGGACCGCCTGGTGCTCCTGGCCCTGGCCGCCCGCACCCGCGCAGCCGCAGCAAGCGATGTGCACCTGTCCGAGCGCGACTGGGCCCTCGCCGCCGGCCTGACCAGAGACACCGTCGCCGACCGACTGAAAGTCCTTCTCCAGCAGGGGTGGGTCGCCCGCGTGCAGCGAGCAGCCGGCCCCTGGGCGGCAGTGTGGCGGATCGTAAAACCCGGGGGCGGGGAACAAGGAAGTGGCGCAGTATTTACCCCAGAGATGCGGAACCAGCTTGACGCTGAACTCGAGTGCGCCCGTGAAGATATCTGGCACGCCCGCCCCCTTGGGGTGTTGGGCATGCGCGTATGGGCCCACATGGCCGCTGGTCGCGCATCGGTGCGTGAGCTGGCGACCAGGCTCGGGATCTGCCCGGCGACGGTGCGCAGCAAACTGCGCGGACTGCGCTCTCTGGGTCTGTGCACCGCTGATGGCCGCGTGTACCGCAGTCGTTCCCGGTTAGCGCGAGCCGCCGTTGCTGCTGGTGTCGACGGTGCACACGCTGATCGGGTGCGCCTATACCGGCTGCATTCGGCGGTGTTCGTGTGGTGGTTCACCACCCGGCACAAGCCAGAGCGCTCCGACGCGCTGGCCGAGTGGGGCGAATTCCCCGATCCTGATGAGGCTGAACAGATCCACCCGACCGACATCGCCCTGGCCTACGGCGCCACCGCCACCGGCCCGCCAGTATCAGCCACCACCTGGGGCGCGGCCATGGCTGCCCAAGATCTCCATCGCGACGCCGACCCCGACAGCTGGTGGGAACTAGTTGCCGCGGCCCGCGCTGCGCTACCCGCTCCCGACATGCTGCTCGCGCCCCACCACTGGGCCCGCACCGCAGCCTGACCACTAGTGACTGATGAGCCGAAGCGAGTCACCACAGGTCGGGAGAGGAGTCGGGTGCCGGCCCCCATGGCGAGCTCGTCGTGGGATGGGTGTCCGGGCCGGGTTCGTGTTCTGCGGACCGGGAGGCGAGGTACGAGTCAACAAAGTCCTCGGTAGAGAAGGACGCTGCACGGGCTACCGCCGTGGCGTCAGGATCGGCGGCAAGTGTGCGGTAGGTGTCTGCAAGCCAGTTGGTGAGTTCGGTATCGCATCCCGGGGCCGCCGGTGGGGGAGTGGGCAGTGCTGTGGTCTCGGCTTGTTCGCGGGTCGCGTGACGTATCCGGTGGGCGATGACGGTACCGGGTTTGTTGGCAGTGTCGAGGGTGTCGGTGGCGTTGTCCCATTCCTCGCGGGGGTCGAGGCCTCGGGTTGCTGCTTCGGTCCACGCGCCTTCCAGGGCCTGGTACTGGTCGGGGTCTGCCTCGAGCTGGTGGGCGTAGGCCCGCGGTAGTGCGTCGATGTAGGCAGGGAGGGTGGCGGCGGTGAAGTCGCGGGCGGCTAAATCAACGCCGTGGCGGTAGAGCTGGGCGAGCCGTTCGTCGCTGGTGGCGCTGGCGTACTCCTGGCGGAGGGTTTCGGTGGCCGAGGCCTGGTGCGTCTCGCGGGCCAGAACGCCAGTCAGCACATCGTCTGCGGTTGGGGCTTCGTGGTCGCCGGCGGAGTGCATGTGTGCGTCCTCGGCGGCGAGATCGAGAGTGGGTTCGCACACGGCGTAGGCGCGGTTTTCTCGTCTGCCGCGGGTCATGGCGACGTACAGGCCGGCACGGTCCACGCCAGCGTCGATGACGGCGTGGACGGTATCGACGGTGGCGCCCTGGGCGCGGTGAATGGTGGCGGCGTAACCGAGGTGGATGTGCTTGCCGGCGTAGCTGGCGGGGATGAGCATGGCCTGCCCGGTGGAGGAGTCGCGCACTCCCAGTGACCCATCGCCTGAGATGCCGGTGACGGTGAACAGTTGGCCGTTGATGACCCGACCGAGGTAGGTGCGGTCACCGGTGTACAGCGTGGAGTTGGTGCGGGCGATGACGGTGTCGCCGACACCCACGGTGTCGCCGCGAGCGACCCTGGTGGTGTGTGCGTCGTCGACTAGTCCGTGGGCGATGCGATCGGCTCGGATCACTTCGTTGGGGGGGGCGCCGTCGGCGTTGGTGGAGGCGATGATTAGTGCCTGGCGGCCCGCCTTGGTGTCGGCTAGGAACGCCTCGGCGGCGCCGGTGAGCATCTGCTCGCGGCGCCCGCCGGGGCGCCATCCGCGCTCGGTGCAGAGGGCCCGGGCGACGGGATCGCCTTCGCGAAGGGCGAGGGTCGCCTCGCATTGGTCGGTGTCTGCGCCCATGCGCATCACCTCTCGGAGCTGGGGCGTCCCTGGGGTGCGGGCCAGGTCGGCGAACAGACCGCCGGTCTCGACTGCCGCGAGCTGTTTGGGGTCGCCGATCAGGCGGAGGATGGCCCCGGATTCGGCGGCGATCTCGGTCAGCGCGGCCAGGTTTTCGGTGCTGGCCATGCCCGCTTCGTCGACCAGAAGCATGTCGCCGGGGCGGATCATCACGGGCAACGCGTCGAGAGTCTTTCCGGGCAGGGTGGGGTGCTTGCCCATCCAGGTGAAGGTCAGCGAGTCAATGGTGTGACAGTCGGTGCCGATGTCGCCCGCGAGGACGCTGGCCGCTGCCGCGGAAGGAGCAAGGCCGATAACCGACCGGCCGGTTTGTTGCCAGGTGCGGGCCACGACTTTCATAGATGCGGTCTTGCCGGTTCCGGCCGGACCCACCCCGGCGGCCAGGAGCGTTCCGGCACCAATGAGGTGCTGCGCCAGAGCGGTCTGGCCGGCATTGAGGGACCAACCCTCGGCGTCCTCGTGCGCCTTCAGCGCACGATCGAGATCGGCGCGGGTAGCGATCACCGCGACCGGGGTGCCAGTCGCCTCCAGGGTGGCGGTCTCGGCGTCCAGCACTGCCTGAGTGGTGTACTTCTCGGCGTTGGCGTGCCGGTCCACACCGGCCCCGCTCGGCCCGATCAGAGGGCTGGGAAGGTCCAGAATCTCCGGCGGGGTCAGCTCGATGACGAGTTCTCCCATGGCGGCGGCCATAACCTGTTCGTGCGCCCGGTCCAGGGCCTCGGCGCCCTCGAATCGGTAACCCTTGAGCAAGGTGGAAACGGCGGTGTCGATGTGGGAACGGCGGGACTGCCCCCGCCCTGCGGGCCCTGCCTCCCCCGCCCGCCCGGCCCCCCGCCGGGCGTGGGCCCGGGCCGCCAACAGCTCCCGCGACACCTGGCCCTGGCCCTGCCCGGTGACCTCGCCAACCACGCTGTCCACTGCGTGCGTGCCGACGACCGTTTCGGCCATCTCCCGCCAGGTGGCGCGGTGTTCGGCCAGGGATTGGGCGGGCTTCTTGGCGTCGCGGGTGTCGAGGATGGCCTTCTGCCACAGGGCGTAGGACGCCCGCTGGGAAGGCTGCCGATTGTTCTTCTCAACGTACTCAGCGACGAGTCGGTCATAGACCGGCCTGGCCAGGGCCCGGCGGGAGGAGAAGGCGTCGATCAGGCGGCGGTCGATGCCCTTGACCTCCCAGATGGGCGCCTTGTCCGGGTGCGGGTAGTTGGCCTGGAACTCCACGCCCATGCGACGGGTCAGAAGGTCGTGCAGGGTCGCGTCGTAGCGGGCCGAGATCGCCTGGTGCATCTGATGGATCGCACGGGAATCCAACGACAACCAACGCCCGTCGGGGGCTTGGACCTTGTTGGCCAGCAGCACGTGGGAGTGCAGGTCCGGGTCCCCGCACCGGGTGTCAAAGTGGGTGAACTCGGAGGCGATGATCCCGCCGGTTTTCACCTGCTTGATACCGCCGGTCCCGACGCGTGTGTAGATCGCATTGTCCTCGGCCCAGGCCAGGGTTTCGGCGACGGCTTCGTGATGCAACGCAGCCACGCGAGAGGCAGTCTGCTCGTCGGCCAGCGCCCACAGGACGCTGACACTTTTCACCGGAGAGAACGTGAAATCGAACCCTGCGACCGCCTGGCGCACCTGGTCGCGCTCCCGGTTTACCCACGCGATGACGTCCTTGCCGGAGGCGTGCTCGTAGCCGAACCTCTCGGCATAGAACGGGCGTGCGACGCCCTCGGCGATCTGTCCTCGTTCATCGGTGGTGGGGCGCCGGCCCTCGGTGTGAAGGAACGACTTCTCGGCCGCGGCTATCGCTTCCAGAACGTCCACGCCGCCGGTATAGAGCGGGAAGCTCCGGCCGAGCTTGCAGGCCGCCAACGCTTTCCCGTCGGCCATCATCTGGTCGGTGTCCGGGTGCAAGCCCTCGCCATACAGAGCCGCCATTTGCGCCTCGGTGACCGTCGCCCCAGAGGCCACGGACTGGGAGTTCAGTCCCTGAAGTCCGCTACCGATCCACCGTCCCGGCGGGGTGCCCTTGGCAGCGTAGTAGTCCGACAGGGCCAGGCCCTGCGGGTCGGCGTCGTGGGTGGCAACCGAGCGCAGCAGGTACTGGTATCCAGTACCCGCGTGGACCGCCCGGAGACTCATCACGAACCCCAGCGTATGCGGACCGAATCGGCGCGTCTACGCGCCAGGTCGCGCGCAGCGCTGACCAGGAATTTCTCCTCTTTCACTAGAAGTGCCTACTGTGTGTAGCTGTTAGAGCGAGCGGGAGCGAGTGTGGGTTATGGCCACGACGGTGGCGTATCAGGTGGGGCCAGTGTGGGCGACGCGGTGATCGGATGGGGGAGTGGTTGGTGCTCGCGGGTGTCGTAGGAGTGCTCTAGGGTTTGACCCATGGCTACGAAGACTGATTCGCGTTCACAGACCGCGCGGGCCCGTGCCCGCCAGGCCATGGCTGACGAGCTCGAGCGGGCACGCAAGCGCGAATCAAAGCTAGTGGCGGTGTTCTCCGCGATCGATGCCCGCGCGGATGCAGAGGCCGCAC
>CALMIW010000317.1 GCA_937864275.1 uncultured Dehalococcoidia bacterium | reverse complement strand
ACTGCGGGCTGTCGGGGGGGAGGTACTTCACGGCCCACGGCAGGCCAGTCCTGTCGGCCAGGTGCTCGCCATTGATCAGGTCGCCGATGCGCCCGAGACCCTGCCCCAAGATCATGCCCGGCGCGGCGGCGTCGAAGAGGATGCCGATGGGGAACTTGTGCCAGAGCGCATACAGCAGGCCGCCGATCACGCCACCCAGGAGGCCGCCATACAGCGTGATGCCGCCTTCCGTAATCCCGGTGATGATTTTGAGCGGTTCCTCGCTGAAGCGGTCCCAGTGTTCGAAGACGAAGAACAGCCTGGCGCCGACGATCGCCGAAGGCACGCCCACGAGCGCGACTTCCTGGGCGACTTCGGGTGAGACGCCGTCCTTTTTCGCCAGCCAAACCGAGAGAGAGACGCCGCAGAGAATGCCGACAGCGGTGAAGAGCCCGTGCCAGGTGAGCGTGAACGGCCCGAATTCCGCCATGACCGGGTCGATATTGATCTTGATGACAAGCCAGGGAAGGAAGGAGAACGCACCCATTGCAGGTCATGGTAGAGGGACGAGAGAGGAGGGAGAAGCGAAGACCGGGAAGACCCAGTAACGACAGCCCGCGCCACGCTCGCAAGACAGGACTTGCGCGGCGATAATTTCGCCATGCGGCACCCACTGCGCGAGAAGTTCGAATCGGAGCGGCGAAGGTCCGCCTTCCTCACGTTCTTGCCGGCCGCCGGGATCGGTATCATCGCCAGCGATACGTGGGTTGCCCCATGGGCCGGCGTGCCGGGAGGACTTCTCATCGGCGCCCTCGCCTACGGGCTTGTCTGGACCTACGAAACGATGATGTGGCGGAGGAACCATGGACGATAGCGAACACCCCGGCGGGCTCTCCCACCTCGATGCCAGCGGCGCGGCCCGCATGGTCGATGTCTCCGCCAAAGCCGATACCGACCGCATCGCCACGGCCGAGGCAGTCGTGCGCATGGCACGCGAGACCCTCGCCCTCATCCAGTCCGGCGGGGTGCCCAAAGGCGACGTCATCGCGACCGCCCGGATCGCCGGCATCATGGCGGCCAAGCGCACCCCCGACCTCATCCCGCTCTGCCATCCCCTGGCGATCACCGGCGTGACGGTGGACCTCGAACCGGATGGCGACGACGCCCTCCGCATCGAGGCTACGGTGAAGACGACCGGAAAGACCGGCGTCGAGATGGAAGCCCTCACCGCAGCCACCGTCGCAGCCCTCACCGTCTACGACATGTGCAAGGCCGTCGAGAAGGGCATGCGCATCGAGAGCGTCCAACTCCTGGAGAAGCGCGGCGGCAAGTCCGGCGACTGGCTCGCACGAGCCCGCGACATCCGCGACGACGTTCAGCGGCGCGCCGACGAGCAGGAGCGGTGGCCGCGGCGCGAAGAATCCGCCAGCCCACCCGAACGGCGCTCCGGCGGTGGCTGGACCCTCGACCGGCCGCGCTGAAGCGGGGCGACCGCCCGGCCCGCACGTCCGTACGCGGGTTGCCGTACAATGGTCCCATGACTGTCCGTACAGCCAGGCGTATTGAAGTGCGGCTCGACGATGCCCATGCGGAACGGCTCGAACGCGTGCTGGCCGCGAAGGGCCAGAACGTGAGTGAGTTCGTCCGCGAAGCCATCGACCAGGCGGCGGACGCGGCCGAGCGCAGAACCGTCAGTGCGCTCCTTGCGTCCTTCCGAGCTGCTCCCCTCGCGGTCCCGAACGACGAGGAGTTGCGCGAAGAACTGGAGCACTCCGCCTGTCCTGGCGAATCGCTGTGTGGCCCGGCGGGCTCTGACTAGCTTGGCTACCGCATTCATCGACGCGAACGTCTTCATCTACGCGACCTCGGCCGCTCCGGCCGTGGCGAACTGCCAGGAGATACTCGAACTGGCAGCCGCAAGTCGGCCCCACTGCGTCACGAGCGCCGAGGTCCTTCAGGAAGTGCTCCACGTACTCGGCCGCCGGAACGAACCCGCTCGCGTTGCCGACGCGCTTGCCCTTGCCGTGGCCGCGGCCCACGTGTATCCGTTGGAGGCGGAGGATGTCCTTTTGGCGGCGATGCTTCCTACTTCCGCGGCGCTCTCCGCCCGAGACCGGGTTCACTGCGCGGTCATGCAGAGACGAGAGATCGCCCTCCTCATCTCCAGTGACTCCGGCTTCGACGGCCTGCCGGGGATCACCCGGCTCGATCCCGCTGACCTTGCGGAGTGGCGGTCCCTTGTGTTCGCCTGAGGCACTGTCCCGTGCAAGCGGCCCCGCATAACCTCGCCCCCCGC
>CALMIW010000316.1 GCA_937864275.1 uncultured Dehalococcoidia bacterium | reverse complement strand
TGCAAAGACTCCTAGCCGATTGTGAGTCTGTCGGTGGGCGTCCCTGTTCGGCCGGTGTCATCCTGCTGCCGAACGGGGCAGTTCACACCGAACCCGCGGATCGCGCCAGCGAGGTGCTACTGACGCCTGTCGTCGGAGCCGTCGCCGTAGTCGACACCCCCGCCCAGGGAATCTCGCTCGGGTTCGGCACCGTTGCTCGCCTGGGACGCAGCCTGTCTATTCGCGCGACCGGTGACCTGGCGCTTGTGTTGAGACTCGTCCTGCCGATCCACAATCCGGTAGGTGACTTGCGCGCCGCTGCTCGACTTGCGAGATTTCATCCCCTGATGCGTGCAGATGCCCCAGCGTCGTACGAGCACCCCGTGACCTCGTATGCGGGATCGATCTTCGGTTCTGATGTCCTTTGGGACCAGGAGATCGGCTCGGTACTGGGCCCCACTGGTCGAGAACATGCCGCGGCGCTACTGCGTGCTCGCGTGCCGAATCGAACGACCCAGAGCACTGGGCTACTGGAGTTGCTCGATGTCTTGAGTCGTGACCATTGGATGCGATGTCCAGCGCAGTGCGGAGTGATGACACTCCGAGACACTGCGGATTCGGCTCTGGCGTTCGGGAATCGGATTCTCACACTGAACGTAGACGCTGCCGCAGTGGCGCCGTTCCTTGATGGACGTACCTTCCGGAAGAGTGTCTTAGGTGAGGAGCTTGGCAATTCGGAGTTCGGTGGCGTCTGCGCTGATGATACCATCAGGGACCTCCTGGTTCATCAGATCTTTGAGGCCGTCCCAGACCCGGTCGGCCAAGTCCAATGAACGGGCGAGATGCGACGCCAGCTGAAGCGAGGGCGATTGATGCCTCAGTGTTTCGCGCGCTTCGCTACAGGATCCCCGAGTTGGACGGCAGCTGGCAGCAGGCGCTCGCCGAGGCGAACGACCGAGCATTCCGCTACGCGTGTATAGAACTGGAGGCCAAGTTTCCGGGTCTTCCGGTTGGGGCTAACACGCAGAACGTTGACTCGGCTACCTTTGTCGCCGGCCACTCCGCTCCCGGGCTAGTGGGAGAAGTCGGCGGACGCGAGTTCCTCGACTTCCTGCTGTCTCGGCTTCGGTTCGAGTCGCCGGCACAGATTCGCTTGGTCCGCGATCGTCAGCCAGGGGACAATCAATCCATCATCGACCTTGAACCCTCTGCATATGCTGGAGGGCACCGTCGACTCCGTCTTCCGGCGCTCGCGTCCGCGTTGGACTCGGGCTTTACGGCTGTCTTCGACGGTCTCGACTGGCGTCACCCCAACTCGATCCGCCTCGCAGAGTTGTTCGAGCGCGCATTCGGCTGCGCTGTCAACATCAACGGCTATCTGTCATACAAGGACCAACCGTCGTTCGGGGCTCATTGGGATGACCAAGAAACCGTGATCCTCCAGATCATGGGCTCCAAGCGCTGGCGTGTCGAACAGCCCGTGGATCTGTCGCCGCTCAAGTCAAGTCATGGCGATGCCACGTCCGGGGATGCAGTGTGGGAAGGGGTGGTACGCCCCGGGGATGCGCTGTACATACCTCGTGGCTGGGGGCACCTGGTCAACGGTCTGGATGAGCTGTCGTTTCACTACACCATCACGATCAGTCGCCCAAATGGCGTCACGCTTCTGGAGGGTGCTCTGTCGCTGCTGGAGAAAGACCGTCGTGTCGGCGTTCAGGGATCCACCATCTCGCCTGATGCCGGTGAGATCGCAGCGGCGGATCTTGTCCTTGAGCCTGTTGAGATCCGTCAGGCGATGAGGCAAGCGCAAGCGGTATTGCGTTTTGCGATGCTTCGTCGCGGCCTCAGTTCCCTTCAGCAGCTCATCGAGCTAGAGCGGGTCGGTCCATTCGGTGAAGTCCGGATGGCCAGCCCAAGCGGATGGCTGGTGTCGGATCCGTTAGATGATGAAGTAGCTCTTGGAGCATGCAATGGCGCTATTCGCCTACCCTTGCACCAAGTTGACGACCTCGCATCTATTTCGGACGGCAAGCCATACGATGCGACCGAGGTGGAGCCCGCGCTACTGCGCGCACTAATTGGTTCTGGGATCTTTGAACTGGTGTCATGTGGCCCTGAGGGTGGTGAGAACTCATCCCGGGCCAGTTGCGTCCGTTGATGCGCCGGCGTTGGCGGGTTTGGCGCGGCCACGGTGAGGCGGAAGGCCACCACCATTCCGGCGGCGACCCATCGGGTCTTCAGGCGGCGTGACGATACTGGCGCTTCGGATCTGAGAATTCATGGCAAGGGGCCCGCCACGATGAATGAGAAACCGGCGTTTCG
>CALMIW010000315.1 GCA_937864275.1 uncultured Dehalococcoidia bacterium | reverse complement strand
GTTCATGCTCCTGGCGGCGGCTGTGGGCCTCGCGGGCGTCGGCGTCGCCGCTCGCGTCCGCAACTCCTGAACTTCGCGCATTCAAGTAAGAGAGGCCCGTCAGTCGACGGGCCTCTTGGTTTTGTTCGCCGCTCCGCGATGGCCGGGCTAGCCTGCCGGTTCGGCGGGTGCCTCGGCTTTGCGGACGAGCACGCCAACCCTCGGGATGGGCGGCGCGATGAACGGCCCGATGTTCACCAGGTCGATCGCGTCGAAGCCGACCTCCGTATAGAGCGCCGCCAGCCGGCCCCAGCCTCGCAGGTCCACCTCCGCGCAGCCGAAGCCCGTGAGGCGCGTGTGCAGCCGGTCCAGGAAGCCGCTGCGCACCGGTGCGAAATCGACGATTAGCGCCGTCCCGCCCGGCGCCAGCACCCGGCTGATCTCTTCCGCGAACGCCCGGCAAACGTCGTCGTCGAAGCGGCGCACGAAGTAGAAGCTGGTGATGCAATCGAACGAGGCATCGCGGAACGGCACCTTCTCCGTCCAGCCGGTCACGTCAACGGGGCCCGGCTCGCCGATGATGTCCATCGTCACCGGCGGCTCCTCGAGCCCCGCCTTGCTCGCGATCAGGTCGGCGAAGGCGCCCGTCCCGCAGCCGATGTCCAGGTAGCGGCGCCCGGGGCACAGGTCCAGCAGGTCGATGATGCGCTGCACCCGCGGCGTCGCCAGGGCCATTAGGCTTTGCGAGTTCAGCGCCCGGGCGAGGTACGACGACTTCCCGGTCGTCCACCGCTCGCGGGCGCTGATGGCCGCCCGGCGGCGGCGCATCACAGGGCATACACCAGGCGAACGCGCTTTCCTTCCTCCGCCGGCGCCGCCAGCAAGCCGGCCAGTGCCTCCGCCTCCGCCGGGATCGATGCCGCATCGCCGCGCCGCGCCAGTGTCGCGCACATCGGGTCTGCCTCGACCGCCCGGGCAACCTTCGCGAGTTCGACGGCAAGCGGCGCCGCCTCCTGCCAGGCCAATTCGAGTTTCTCGCGGTCCTCCGCATCCTCGGCCTCGGCCTCGTAGAACGTGGTCAACGGCCCCATGCGGACTTTGTGCTCGTCGTGCAGTCGGTCGGCGAGGGCGATGAGGGGATGGGTGGCGCCGAACCCACGCGAAACGGCGAACGACATGAACGCGACCAGGGCGGACCCTCCCCCGGGCAGCTCGGAACGGGTGCTGCTGCCTTCGACTTCAAGCCAGAGTTGCACGAAGTACGAGGGTACCGGGAACAGGGAACAGGGAACAGGGAACGGGAAGGCCTCAGCCTGACGACAGCGGCGCCGGGCCTGCGGACCAATCGGGAAGGAAGCGCAGCTGGGCGCCGCCCTCCGGACAGAGCACGCGCCAGGGCGGATCATCGAACGGCAGATGCGGCATGTAGGGCGCCAGCCGCGCCGGCGTGCGGCGTCGCCATGTGCGGAGGACGCGAATGCCCCACCTCGTTCCCTTCACAGGGTTCCGGAAATTCGCATGAAGCCAGGCCCAGACCGCGAACCGCTCAGGACCGACCCGCAGCTCATCTTCCCAGAAGCACGGCGGGTGCCCGCCCTCCGGGTGGAGGAGATGTGTGAGCTCGTGCTTCGCGATGAAACGGACAACCTCGATGGGGATGTCCGGCCGGTTCAAGATTGGGTGGAACATGATGATGTGGTTGTCCCAACCCATGCGGTGGAACCAGGTCGAAGCGAGCGGCCCAAACGACCCGAACCGCACTTCGACGGTGCCCTCGATCTCCGGGAACCAGATCGCGCGCGTCTCATCCACCAGCCGCGAGAACGAGAACGGCGCGACCGTCTCCACCGGCTGGAAGAGCAGAGGCTGACGCCAGGGCAGGTCGGGATCGCTCATGGGGTAGGGATACTACCCAAACAGCCGCGACACGGTGTGTCGACTTTGCCCGCCGCACCCGGCGGCTGTGGCTAAAACCCGTTCGTCCCATCCGTGAAGCGGAGACCGTCCAGGAACACGCCCTGCGAGGCCATCTCCCAGTGGAGGTGGGCCCCGGTGGAGAGCCCCGTATTGCCAACATCGGCGATGTGGTCGCCCGCGGCGACCGCCTGGCCTTCGGTCACGTGGATGGCACTCAGGTGTGCGTACCCGGAGTAGAGGCCGCCGCCGTGGTCGATGATGACCATGTTGCCCCGCACCTTGAGTTGCCGGGCGAGGACCACCCGGCCGGCATTGGTCGCCACGACGGGCGTGCCCTCGGCCGCGCCGAAGTCCGTGCCGCCATGATGGCCCGATGGGACGCTGCCGTTGATCGAGCGCTGCTCGCCGTAGCGGGCGGTGAGCGCCCCCAGCACCGGGATCTGCCAGGCGCCCGTCCAGAGCTTCTCCGGCGTGACGCCGGCATAGATCGTCCTCAGCATGGCCAACTCGTCGGCGGTGACCTTCGGGTCGAGCAGCGTCTGCGTCTGCTCATCCGTGAACTCCAGCGAGTCGATCGTCCAATCCGTGGGCACCACGTAGACCGTGTCCTGCAGCGTCACCTTGGACGAGTTCTTCAGGGTGACGTCGACCCGCAAGGGTTGTGCCCCGGTCGGGTCTTCCGTATCGACCGCGACGAAGGCGAACATGCTCTGGGCGCCCTTCGCCAGCTTGAAGTTCCGCCCGAGGAAGTTGGCCGTGCCGCCCGTGATGTCACCCGTCACGGAGACCAGGACCGCTCCCGCCTGGTAGACCTCGACAGTCGAGAGCACGAGCTCGGGCGGGACGATCGGCGTCGGCGTGGTTCCCGGGATCATCGTCGGCGTCGGGT